>NZ_JBKORL010000005.1:0-84216 GCF_047314525.1 Shewanella sp. BJSY2023SW007
AATAGACATAAAAAATCGGAAACCTACAAACAGGTTTCCGATTGTCTCTCATCAGAAGGATCGGTCAACCGATCCTTATCTGATCTACATTGCCCTTAATAAAGGAGCGTTTTTATTGTTGGTGCAAACCTGGCTTTAGCCTTGGCGCTGCCAGAGGATCTCCAGTTCATCGGCTTCGCCCATGGCGGCTTCCAACAGGTTGATGAGCTCGGCATCGGCCTCTATGGCCTTAAAGGTTTCCAATTGAGTGCGGTTCAGCCAGTAGTCCTGGTCGGCATCATGCTCTTCTACCAGGTTGTCGATCAGGAACTGCAGCTGTTGTTCGGAGATATGGCCGATAACGGCGCCGGTTTCTTTATTGCTGAGTTGGATCATTCTCTCTCCTTGGATTGGTGTGGCCTCAGTGGCCGAAAATCATAGCTTGCACTATATCCTCTTCAGTGAGTGCGTTGAATCCCATGTTTTGTCATAAAACTCTCTTCATAAACGACCCCGGTCAGGGTGGCGATAGCTAGGCCAAGCACCAGTGCCAACAGTAGAGGCTTGCAAACCCCCATGGGCACCAGCCAGATCAGTAACAGTGCCAATACGCAAATGCCACCACTGATAGGGTTGAATAAGAGTTCCAGACTGATCTCGAAAACACTTAAGGTTTCTGCGTCCTGATAGCGCCGGAAATGGAGCAGGAAATAGAGAGCTCCGCAGAGCAAACTGACACTGGAAAATGCCAATAGGCCGCTGAAGCTGAAAGTTTCTTTGAAGTACAAAGTGGCTTGGTAACCCGCCACAGTCAATATTGCCAGCCAGATAACAAGTAGTGGCGCCAGGATCAGTCCCATTATACTTCCTAGGTTAGACGTCCATGTTTACAGGTGACTGTAACCTAAAAGCATATGCACAACAAACCACCAGTGGATGATTTGTGGCCCGGCTCGCTTCTCCACCAAGATTTGTTAGTGCTAACAGAGGTAAAACCACTATTTTCAACATTTAACAATCTGGTTACTTTTTGGGCTGTTTGCAGGATATACTCAGACAAGTAATTGTTGTCGGAAGAAAACTTGTTTGGAGAGTCCTTATGCGTTTTATCAAGACACTGTTTATCCTGTTGGCACTGATAGTGGCTGTGCCGCTGATTGCCGCTCTGTTTGTCAAAAGCGACTACCAGGTGACCACCAATGTGGTGATAAATCGCCCGGTGGCCGAGGTGTATGACTATGTAAAGTATCTTAAGAATCAAGATAATTTCAGCGTTTGGGCCAAGATGGATCCGGCGATTAAGCGCAGTTATCGCGGCGTTGACGGCACTGTTGGCTTTGTCTCGGCTTGGGAGAGTGACAACCCGCAGGTGGGCCAAGGCGAGCAGGAGATAGTCGCCATGGAAACCAACAAGCGCATCGATTATCAGCTCAGATTCCTGACTCCCTTCGAGGCTACTGAACCTGCCTACATGCTGTTTGAGCCCTATAAAGGCAATAGGACCAACCTTAGTTGGAGCTTTAAGGGGCATCTGGATTATCCGATGAATCTGATGTTTCTGTTTGTCGACTTTGAAACCATGATCGCCACGGATCTATTGCGTGGGCTCAGTAATCTCAAGCTGTTACTCGAGTCAGAACCCGCGCCGCAGGAACAAGTTCAGAGCCCGTAAATCCAGGCCACCCATTGACGGTAAAGATTAAGCCCTATCAGCAGGTTAATCGGGAAGGTGACCCCCAGCGAGGCCAGCATGGCCACGCCGATATTGGCCGATGGAATGGCCGCACGGATCGCCGCCGGTGCCGCAATATAAGAGGCGCTGGCGCAGAGACCGGCCAGTACCAATGTCGAACCGGCGGGCAGCCCCAGGGCGTGACCTGTAATGATACCCACCCAGGCGAGCACAAAAGGGGTGATGGCGGCAAATACCAATAGGCGCCAGTGACTCAAGGGCAGTGGAGCACAAACCCTGGCGGTACACAAGCCCATTTCCAGCAGGAATAGCGCCAGCAAGGTCTTGAATCCCTGCATCAGCACAGGGCTTAACGAGGCCAAGCCCTCAGCGCCGTAGCCCCAACCGATAAGCACGCCGCCCCCCAGCAGTATCACCCCACGACTTGTGAGTGCTTCCAGCAGAATATTGCCACTGCCTCCCGTTTTATCCCGGTTAAGGCGTCGATAGAGCCACAGCATGACTATGATGGATGGCAGCTCCAGCAGTACCAGATAGAGAGTGGTTTCGGGCTTGAGTGGCCAGCCCAGCTGTTCTGTCATGGCGTAGACAACGGCAAAAGTCCCGGCACTGACCGAGCCGTAGTGGGCGGCAATACTGATGGCATCGCTCTGGGATAGGCGAACCACTTTTTTCAGTATGGGATACAGCGTCAGCGGGATTGCCAGTCCCAAACCTATTACTAGTCCCAGTTCGGCAAAGGACAGCTGATCTGTGTGGCCGTGTAGCGCCATGCCGCCCTTGAGGCCCAGGGTCAGCATTAACAGTATGGAAAGGGTTTCGTAGGTGGATTCGGGGACTCTGAGATCCGATTTGAGCAGACCGGCCAACAGGCCTAGGCCGAAAAAGGCAATAACAACATCAGGCATGGGATTCTCCTTGTTAGACGGCTGGAGATTGTGCTCGCCCGGCGCTATATTGGAAAATAAATTATTCACTGCATATATATAGATAATTATCTATGGATCTTCGCCATCTCAGCCTGCGCTTGTTGCAGGTGTATATCGAAGTGGTTCGGCGGCAGAATATTTCAGCCGCCGCCAGACACCTGTATCTGACTCAGCCGACCGTGTCGCTGCAATTGAAAAAACTGGCCGAGCTGGTGGGTGAGCCTTTGCTGGAAACCGGCCCGGGAGGGCTGCGGCCGACTCAGGTGGGGCAGGAGTTGTACCGGGCGGCGGTCGATGTGATGACTCGTTTGGAAGACTTCAACGGCATGCTGGCCAAGGTGCGGGAAGGGCAGAGCGGCCACATCAATATCGGCCTGGTGACCACGGCCAAGTACGTGGTGCCGCGGATCCTAGGCGCTTTCTATCGTCGTTTCCCCGGTGTCCGAGTCACACTGAACATAGGCAACCGTGCCCATGTGCTGAATCGTTTTGAGCATCTGGAAGACGATCTCTACCTCTTCAGCCATCCTCCCAGGGGCGAAACTGTGCAATCGGCACGGATCATCCGTAACCCACTGCAGTTGATTGCCCCCAGAGATCATTGGGCCGCCGGGCAGAGTGAACTCAAGTTTGAGCAGCTCAGTCGCGAGCGGTTTCTCATCCGTGAGCCGGGTTCGGCTACCCGTTTGATGTTTGAGTCTTGGCTCAGCGGTCAGGGGGTGGAACTGGGCGACTGTATGCAGATAGAGAGCAATGAGGCCATTCGTCTGGGGGTCGCCTCGGGGTTGGGGTTATCAGTTATCTCGGCCCATACCCTGGAGGAAGGGCGCGAGCGCCCGGCTATTCTGGATGTGAAGGGCTTCCCGTTGGAAAGCAACTGGTATCTGGTGAGCCGTAAAGACAGGCGTATGCCCTATGCGGCGCGGCAATTGGTGCACTTTATGGCTGAGCATCTGCAGCAGTGCATAGAGGCTGAATGGGTGGCTGGTGATATCGCCCAGCTACCAACCAACCTGGGGTTGAGCGCCGACTGAGTTTGACCTCGGGTTTCCAATTGTTAATGTTTCGTTGTAATCTGGGTGTTCCTTATGCAGTTTTGCCATAACAGGTGGAAACTGCAACGATAACAATAACTACACGAGGTTGGAATGGAAACAATAATGGAATGGGTTAGCCAGCTCAACAGCCTGGTTTGGGGTGTGCCCATGCTGGTGATGATCCTGGGGGTAGGACTGTTTCTGTCCATAGGTTTGCGCTTTATGCAGCTTCTCAAGCTGGGGCGGGGGTTCCGCTTACTCTGGTCCGGGCGGATCCCGGATAAAGACACCAATATGAAAGGGGAGATCAGCCCCTTCAATGCGCTGATGACGTCACTGTCGGCCACCATAGGGACAGGGAATATCGCCGGGGTGGCGACGGCAATATTTCTTGGCGGCCCGGGGGCGTTGTTCTGGATGTGGTGCACCGCGCTGGTGGGGATGGCCACCAAGTTCTCCGAAGCTGTGTTGGCGGTCAAGTATCGCGAGGTCGATGACAGCGGCAACCACATAGGCGGCCCTATGTACTACATCAAGAACGGCCTCGGCCAGAAATGGGCCTGGCTGGGAACTTTATTCGCCTTATTTGGTGGTTTTGCCGGTTTTGGTATAGGCAACACAGTGCAGGCCAATTCGGTGGCCGATGCCTTGGATAGTAACTTTGGCGTTCCAGCCTGGGCAACCGGCCTGGTAATGATGATTTTGGTGGGTGCTGTTTTAATGGGCGGCATCAAGCGGATTGCTGATGTGGCCGGTAAGTTAGTGCCCTTGATGACAGTGTTTTATATCACCGCAGGCTTGGCTGTGATTGTGGTCTATTTCGATCAGATCCCGGCGGCGTTGGAGTTGGTATTTGTGAGCGCCTTCAGCCCAGTGGCGGCCCAGGGTGGTTTCGCCGGGGCGGCAGTTTGGGCTGCCATACGTTTCGGGGTCGCCCGCGGAGTGTTTTCCAATGAGGCAGGTCTTGGCAGCGCACCGATTGCCCATGCGGCTGCGCAGACCAATAACCCAGTGGCTCAGGGCCTGGTAGCCATGCTGGGTACCTTTATCGATACCATAGTGGTCTGCTCCATCACAGGTTTGGCGATTATCGTTTCCGGTGCCTGGACCTCGGGGGAAACCGGCGCGGCCTTGACCTCCTATGCTTTCAGCCATGCCTTGCCTATAGGGCATTACATAGTGGCGGTGGCTTTGGCTATTTTCGCCTTTACCACTATTCTCGGCTGGAGCTTTTACAGTGAAAAGTGCGTGCAATATCTGTTTGGTATTCGCGCTATAGTGCCGTTTCGCTTGGTCTGGACTCTGATGGTGCCAGTAGGGGCCGTTGCGTCTCTGGACTTTATCTGGCTGGTGGCCGACACCCTCAATGCCATGATGGCGATTCCCAATCTGATAGCCCTGGCGCTGCTCAGCCCTGTGGTTTTCGCGCTGACTCGTGAATATTTTATCAAGCAGCGCCAGGCCGAGTTGCAAAAATAGTGGGTCAATCAAGCGATCGCCATAAAAATGGGCAACTTATAGTTGGCCATTTTTTATCAGTCGGCGTTACTGTCAAACTCAGTGTCTTCCAGTAACTCGAACATGGGCTCGGCATTGGGTAACTGTTTGAATAGGTGACTGAAGTGTCGCTGCACGCCTTTGAGATCTATCCCAGCCATGCCTGAGGCGAAACCAAACCAGGCATAGAGGCCACTGAAGTTATCGAACATAGGCGGCAGATACTTGGGGGCGGCAATAAGCCCCTCCCTGTGGGCCTGATAAAGCACCGGGATATCCTCAATGGCCAGCTTGCCGACAAACAACATGGGGATGATCTCCGGGATCCCGGCTGTGATGGCAGAGCGGATAAAGTTAATGTTTTCCACATAGCCGCGCACATAGGAGATATCCTTGGTGAAGTAGCTGCCGCCTTGCACCATACCACCGCGAAATACTCGCTGAGTCACCCGGTAGCTGTCTCGTTTGCTGAGGTTCTGGCCGCAGAAATAGTTGAATACTTCTATGAAGTCGGCGCCTTGCTCGGCCATATCGACCGCAGTGATCCTGTCGCTGATGCGTCTGGCCCGCCCAGGGTTGGAGCTCAGGGTGATGGTTTCCATCAATACGGCTAGCCCTTCTTGGGCTGCGGCTACCCTGGGAGAACCAACACTGAGCCAGGTGGCCCAGGGTTGAGCCCGGCCATTGAGGGTGGTGCCCACATGTACCCAGCCCTCATGTACCTCATAAACATCGAGGTCCGATTGACTGAACAACGCCTTGCTGTTGAGTTTGACCGTATCGCCGCCCACTGCGGCATCCGAGACTATGCCGTCACTGAGGCGCACCCGAATATCGTCGCTGTGGAAATAATCTTTCAGGCGGCGGCTGAGAATATCCACCGCCTCCGGCGCGGCGATTTCTTTGGGGTGATGACGATTGCTGCGCAGCGCTGCCGGTAGCGAGAAGATGTAACTCAAACGATCGCCGAGCTGCCTGAGATTATGTCTGTCGCCGTGGAGCTTATGGTTGGCACTGCCGTAGAGGCGACGGCTGAATTCACCGAAATCGGCCTTGCCTCTATGTTGCAGCATGTCGATAACCTGAAGATATTGCTCGATATTGGCCACCAATATCTTGCCCAGCTTGTCGTATCTTCCCAGGTGCTTGCGGGTCTGCAAACGCAATTCGGTTAACTCTTGGCGGGTTTTATCCGGGTCAAAAGGCAGTGGCAGGCGCTGGTAAAACTCGGCGTCTATGGCGGGTAACTGCTTGCCGTTGTTTTCGAGAAATCGGGCTTCCACCTCCCTCGGCCACTTGATGGTATCGAGGATTTTTATCGGTTTTTGCAGCCGGATCAGCTCGTCCGAGAGGCGCCGTAGATCCTCTTTATAGGTACTTGTGTCTGGCATCAATGGTCTCCTCGGAAGACACAGGTTATTGGCGGCTATCATCTTGGATAACGCGCTGTCTGGCAACAGAATTTATCCTTGCCAGATCTTGGTGCAGTTGCTTGGTTATTGAGCATAGTCGCCGCGTATGATTTAAGCTAATTAATTGATATTCATCATGTTGCAATATTGGCACTCAAGCTGCTTATCTGAGGTTGTATAGGCGAACTTTCAGGAGCCGTTATGGCAAACATGAGTTACTTGAGTGTGATTGAACGTTTTCATGAGTATCAGCCGCTAATCGATGAACTATTGCAGTCGATTTTGACCGGAATGGCCGACTCTCAGCTCTTTGATGACACAGGGCGGGCCATCAGGGTGTTTTCTGAAGTGGCAGCCTGTTATCCCTTTGTGGAATTGATGTATTTGCTGGATGAAAATGGTCACCAAGTGAGCCCGAATCTGGCGCTTATCCAGCAAAAGATCAAACTGCTAGCTGTGGGTGAGCATCCGGATCGCAGCCAGAGGCCCTATTTTCTCAATGCCGGCGACAAGAGCGGGGTACAGATAACTTCACCTTATCTTTCCAATGCTTCCGGGCAACTCTGTTTGTCGGCATCCATGGGCGTGAGTCGTTTGGATGCCAGTCGCGGCTTTGTGGTGGTGGATATCAACCTGACCCGGCTGATTGAGTTTATGATGGGCGACAGTCACAGGCGCAAGGTGACGCCGCTGTTCAAGGCAGTTTATCTCACTCTGGTGACAGGGCTATTCATCATAGTCGGGGTACTGGTGTTGATCTCGGCCAGGGATATTTGGCATTTATTGGCGCAGGGGCCGCAACTGGCTCATGATTCGCTCAAGCCGTTTGGGATCATCATCTATATCACCCTGGCGTTGGCGATATTCGATCTCGGCAAGACCATACTGGAAGAAGAAGTGTTGATGCATAAAGACATCTTCCGCCACAGTTCCACCCGGCGCACCATTACCCGCTTTGTTTCCACCATATTGATCGCCATCTCTATCGAGGCCTTGCTGACCATGTTCAAGGCATCACTCGGACAGGTGGAGTACATTCAGGGAGCGATTTTGATGATGTTGGCGGTGGTTGGCTTGTTGGTGGCCTTGGGACTATACGTCTGGTTGGGGGCAAAGGCCGAGGCCTTGCTTACCCAAACCCAGTCTTTGAGAGGACGGCAAGGGTAAGGAGGGTGTTGCTGGCACCCTCCCATATTAAGGAAGGCTAAAACATATCGTCATCATCGAGCCCCATGGCTCGTCTGAGTTCCAAGCGCTCCAAGTAATCTTCCAAACGGCGTTTTACCTGGCGTTTGTGTTGCAGCGCCTTTTCGGCCTGACGGTTTTTTGGGGTGGTCATTGCTTCAATTTCAGCATCGTTGGGCACGAGTTCAACAATATGGGCCATCACGAATTCCTCACGGTTTATCCAAGGATTTTCTAGCCAAAAAAGCATTGGCTGAAAAGCAAAAATTTTTGTCTAACAAAGCAAATGATTCTGTCCGTCCCTCTACTCAATATTAGCTTTGGTTAAACTGAAATCTAGCACTGAGTTGCAATAGGAAGTGAGATCGAGACAACATTTTGACGATCTTTTCCAAGAACCTAAATTTGAGGGGGTTTTGCTGTTTTTAACTTGTTTTTTTCATGAACCCGACCAGAATTAACCCCATGGCATTTGCTTAATTGGCTAAGGACTCGGCTGTTTATGATCCCGGACGATCGTCTCACCGCATCATCCACCTCTGTAAAACGCTTCGGCTTTTCCACTCCGGCCTCGGTTTGGGTGATTATCCTGGTTGCACTCCTTTTTACTTGCCTGGGTTGGTATCTGTTTAATCAATATGCGGAGCAGCGCGGACGTGAGCGCTTTGAGTATCAGGCCATGTTGGTCAAAGATGCCATAAGAGATCGTCTGTTGACCTATGAGCAGGTACTGCGGGGGGGCGTGGGCCTGTTTATGGCATCCGATGGCGTGACCCGTGAGGAGTGGCACGAATATGTGACCAACGCCAAGATGGAGAGTTTTTATCCCGGGATCCAGGGAATAGGCTACAGCGTTATTGTGTCACCGGAGCAGTTGACTGCCCATGAGGCAGCTATCCGCGCTGAAGGTTTTGAAGAATATCGGGTGTACCCAGTTGGTAAGCGTGATACCTACCAGGCCATTATCTATTTGGAACCCTTTGATTGGCGTAACCGGCGGGCATTTGGTTATGACATGTATTCCGAACCGACTCGCCGAGAAGCAATAGATAGAGCCATCAACACAGGGGAGGCGGCGATCTCCGGCAAAATTACCTTGGTACAGGAAACCCAGCAGGATATTCAGGCCGGCTTCTTGATGTATTTGGCGCTTTATGATGAAACTTCTGCCGGCCCCAAGGCTGCTACAGGTGTGGTCTATGCCGCCTTTCGAATGAATAACCTTATGCAAGGCATTTTGGCCGATAAGTTTCCCAGCCTGAATCTAGAGATCTTTGATGGCGACACCCCCTCAGACACTTCGTTGCTGTACAGCACTGAGGAGCTGGGGCCGATTGCCAAAACCTACAATCATGTGTTGCCGCTCAAGGTCGGTGGTCATCAATGGTTGCTGCAAATCGGCGCTGACAAGAGTTTTGTCACTGAAACCGAGAAACTGCAAAGCAAATTGATGCTGGGCATAGGCCTGCTGTTTATCTTGGTGCTGCTCTATTTTCTGCTCAGTAATGCCAGAGCCAGATATCAGGAAGGCTTGCTGGCCAACGAGATACTGGCCAATGAAAAACGCTTCCGCTTGGTTATAGAGGCCTCGCCGTCGGCGCTGATCATGGTTGACGGCCATGGGCTCATCACTCTGGTCAATGCGCATACTGAGCAACTGTTCGGTTATGCCCGGGACGAACTACTGGGCCGCAGCGTGAACATACTGCTGCCGGAGAGCCTGCATAAGTCACACAATCAACACATGGGCGGTTATCTGCAGCAGCCTATTGCCAAGAATATGTCCCAGCGTGATGACCTGTTCGGCCGAGCCAAAGACGGTTCTCTGGTGGCGGTCGAAGTGGGGCTAACCCCAATCCATTTCACCAATGGCCAGTCGATTTTGGCCACTATCAATGATGTGTCGGATCGCAAAAGGATTGAAGCCGAGAAAGCTCGTCACACAGAGGAGTTGGAAAAAATAAACCGTGAGCTGGACAGTTTTGCCTATATAGCCTCTCACGATCTTAAGTCGCCGCTGCGGGGCATAGAGCAGTTATCCGAGTGGCTGGCAGAAGATCTCAGCGACAACAGTAGCGAACAGGTGCAGAAGTATCTGCACCTGATCAAGAGTCGGGTCCAGCGTATGGTCCTGCTGCTGGATGGCTTGCTGACCTTCTCGCGTATAGGCAGGGTAGATACCGAGTTGACCGAAGTGGACAGCAAGCAGTTGCTGCAGGACACCTTCAGCCTGGTGGCTCCGCCAACTGGGTTCAAGCTGGTTATCTTGTCTGAAATGCCTGTTCTGACCACGGCCAGGGTGCCGCTGGAGTTGGTATTTAGAAACCTGTTCAGCAATGCCATCAAACACCACGACAAGGGGGAGGGTGTACTCAGCGTCAGCAGCGAGCGCCAGGGCGACTATTATTGTTTCTGTGTTACCGATGACGGCCCTGGGATAGCGGCCAAGTTTCATCATAAAATTTTCGCGATATTCCAAACGCTTAAGCCTAGAGATGAGGTAGAGGGCAGTGGCCTGGGGCTCTCTTTGGTGAAAAAGTCGGTGGAAAATATGGGCGGCAAGATCTGGGTGAAATCGGAAGGGCGTGGTTGCAGCTTTTACTTTACCTGGCCGGTGCACTTCAAGGAGGAGTCATGAGCCAAACTGCCGGATATAAGGAAGTCACTATTCTGTTGGTCGATGACGATGATGTCGATTACATGGCGGTACAACGGGCAATGCGGCAGCTTAGACTACTGAACCCCTTGGTCAGAGCCAAAGATGGTTTGGAGGCCTTGGAGATGCTGAATGATGGTCGGGTACATCATCCTTATCTAATCTTACTGGATCTCAATATGCCGCGGATGAATGGCTTGGAGTTTCTTGGTCATATCCGCAATGACCCTGCATTGTCTCTCTCAGTAGTCTTTGTGCTGACCACCTCAAGCGCCGATGAAGACAAGGTAGAGGCTTATAAGCATCATGTGGCCGGCTATATGGTCAAACATGAAATAAGCGATGGTTTTTATAATATTTTCAATATGTTGGAAAGCTATTGGCGTATTGTTGAACTGCCGGAAGCCTGAGGGATGGAAAGCATGAATTTGCTGTTGATCGATGATGATGAGATAGACAGAGCCGCTATCATTCGTGCCCTGGATCAATCGTCACTGGCGTTCAAGGTGCTGGAGGCCAACTGTGCCCAGAGTGGCTTGGAGTTCGCCTGCCAGCAGCACTTCGATGGCATACTGCTCGACTATATGTTGCCCGATGCCAATGGTCTGGAAGTATTGAGCCGCCTTAATGAATCGGCCGGAGAGCAAACCGCAGTAGTGATGATCTCCCGTTATGAAGACGACAAGCTGGCGCAGCGCTGCATCGAGTTGGGGGCACAGGATTTTCTGCTCAAAGATGAAGTGAATACCAGCCGCTTGACCCGTGCTATCCGCAATGCCAAGCAAAGGGCTTCCATGGCTTTGGCATTGCGCCAAAGCCACGAGAAGCTCAAAGAACTGGCTGAACATGATTCCCTGACCAAACTGGTCAATCGCTACGGTTTTGAACTCTGCCTGAATCGCACCTTGAGTCAGGTCAAGCGCCATCAGGACATGCTGGCGGTGATCCTCTTGGATCTGGATGATTTCAAGGGTATCAACGACACCTTAGGGCACCAGGTGGGGGATATCCTATTGGTGGAAGTGGCCAACCGTCTAAACGCGGCGCTCAGGGAAGGGGATCTCATTGCCCGTCTCGGTGGCGACGAGTTTGTGGTGTTGGTGACAGAGTCCGAGAATCGTTACTTCCCTATGGCGGTGGCCAATAGGCTGCAGCAGGCCTTCGAAGAGCCTTTCCCGCTGGGGGAACATGATGTGCTTATCGGCGCCAGCATTGGCATTGCTGTATACAGCGATTCTGTCTGCGACAGCTCAGAGCTGCTCAAGTGTGCCGATATTGCCATGTATCGCGCCAAAAAAATTGGCCGTAATCAGATCCAGTTTTATTCCGAAGAGTTGGCCAGGGAGGTCAGGTTTCGTAACCGTATCGAGATGGGACTGAGAACTGCGCTGGAGCGGGATGAATTCAGGGTCTTTTATCAGGGCAAATTTGATGCAATTTCCGGCGAGCTTTTGGGAATGGAAGCCTTACTGCGCTGGCAACATCCGGAAGATGGCCTGCTGGCGCCCGACAGTTTTCTACCGATAGCCGAAGAGATAGGCTTGATTGATGAGATAGGTGAGTGGGTGTTGGCACAGGCCTGCGCGCAAACCGTCGAGTGGCTGACGATGCTGGCTCCGGTAGGAAAGCAGTTATCTGTGGCGGTTAACCTGTCACCGTCGCAGATCATTCGCGAAACCTTGTATCAGACCATAGTCAGAGTATTGCAGCAAACCGGGCTGCCGGCATCGCAGCTGGAGCTGGAACTCACCGAAAATGCCCTGATTGAAGAACCGCTGGAGCTGGCCAAGGTGTTGGAGCGGATTGCTGCCTTGGGGGTAGTGTTGTCTTTGGATGACTTTGGCACCGGCTTTTCGTCCCTTGAGCACATCAAATATTTTCCTATCAATGTACTGAAAATCGACAAGAGTTTTGTGGCTTCGGTCGAACAGGATGAACGTGGCAAGCGTTTGTTGTCTGCCTTGATTAATTTTGCCAACGGTTTTAACGTGGTGTCTGTGGCTGAAGGTATAGAGACTGAGGCGCAGGCGCAGTTTTGTCGTGAGCGGGGCTGCAATCTGTTGCAGGGATATCTTTATTGTCGGCCGATTCGGCCCGTGGATTTTGAAGTGCAGCATATTTTACCTTTGCTGGCTGAGGGGAATGTTTGATTTTGCTTGCCTATTGGCAAAGTATGGTCAAAGATGCCCCCTCTTTTTTGCTGGGCCATAACTCTCTTTACCGGGTCTTCCAAACATGAAAATCGGTATCCTTTCTCAATTTCCCGAGCTCTATTCTACCCGCAGGCTGGTGGAAGCCTGTGAGGGGCGTGGTCATCAGGCCTTGGTGATCAATCCACTCAACTGTTATATGAACATCAACTCGGTGCAACCCAGTATTCATCTTGAAGGTGAAGAGCTTGCCGGTTTTGATGCCATTATCCCGAGGATCCATGCCAGTGTGACTTTTTATGGCTGCGCCCTGGTTCGCCAGTTTGAGATGATGGGGGTGTACGCCGCCAATGATTCCATCTCCATTGCCCGCTCAAGGGATAAGCTGCGGGCACTGCAGTTGCTGTCCCGCAAAGGGGTGGGCATGCCGGTCACAGGCTTTGCCAGCAAGCCGGATGATATTCCGGATCTTATCGCTATGGTGGGTGGGGCGCCGCTGGTGATAAAGCTTTTGGAAGGTACCCAGGGAATAGGTGTGGTGCTGGCAGAAACCAAAAAGGCCGCCGAGAGTGTGATAGAAGCCTTTTTGGGGCTTAAGGCCAACATTCTGGTGCAGGAATATATCAAAGAAGCCAACGGCAGTGATATCCGCTGCTTTGTGGTGGGTGATAAGGTGGTTGCGGCCATGAAACGCCAGGGGCCGGAGGGCGATTTTCGCTCCAATCTGCATTTAGGCGGCAGCGCCGAGAAGATTAAGATTACCCCTCAGGAGCGCAAGACAGCCATTGATGCGGTTAAGGCGATGGGGCTGGCTGTGGCCGGGGTGGATATTCTTCGCTCCGAGCGTGGCGCCTTGGTGCTTGAAGTCAATTCAGCTCCGGGTATTGAAGGTATAGAGTTGACCACAGGTATCAAGGTGGCCGAGCCGATAGTGGAACATATCGAAAAAATGGTTGCCGCCCGTAAACGCAATCGACCTGTCATCGCCTGATTGCGCCTCGGGCTTTCCCATCCTTAGAATTCGAACTCATAGACATAGCTGAGCACTATCTTGGCATCGTCGTTCGGCCGATCCGTATCGGCCACCATAAAGGAGACAGAGCCTATTCCTGTCTCCTTGCTGATGGCCAGATGGTAGTCGGCGTAGTCGGAAACTCCAAACCAGCTCTGCACCACATCACCGTCTGAATAACCATAGTGTGCCGTCAGCGTCACGGTTTCCGTGAGGGGATAACTGAAACCTGCGTGGATATAGCTTAAATCCTTATTATCCAGCGGCGCTTTGGCTACATCATCACCAGCGTTAACCACTTTGGCATAACCCAGCTCAAACCACTTCCAGCTGAGAGTCAGCGCCAGCTCACCAAAGTCGATATCGCCTTCGGCATCCGGGTAGCCATAGTAAAGATAGCCGATGTCATAGCCAAAGTCTTCGCCTATGCTGCCGGAGTAACCGCCGTAAAAATCGAGCTCGTAACTGGTGTCATCACCAAAGTCGACATTGGAGGCCCAGGTGCCCAGGTAAAAGCCTGTATCGTGGCTATAGTCTATACCACCTTGAACGGCGACAGAGTCATCCGTCTGGGTAACCCCACGCCACAGATAGTTGGAGGTGGCTCCTATATTCCCTGATACAGTCGCCTGGGCTTCGCCGGCCAGCAACAACAGACCTGCGATAACTGACATTGAAAACTTGGTGTGTTTCATTCTCATCCCCTCAATGGTTTGGATTCCGAAACCGGTAATAGCGACCGGCGCAGACACTCGTTATTGTCTGTGCGGAATGAGCGAATCTTGTGCCAAGTTTAAATAGGCATTAAATACATGTGGTTAGCTTTTGAATATAAAGGAGGTTAATGAAATGTTGCGTTTAAATGGGGCGTTTTGCCCTTTTTTTGTGCAGTTGAGTGTTGGGCACGACAGGCAATAAAAAACGCCTCATTATGAGGCGCTTTCATCCGTGAAAAGCGGCTTAGTTGACGCTGTCACGCAGTGCCTTACCGGCCTTGAACTTGGGAATCGTAGCGGCAGGGATCTGGATCTCTTTACCGGTTTGCGGATTACGGCCAGTGCGGGCCGCGCGGGTTGAGGTTTCGAAAGAACCAAAGCCTACGATGGAGATTTTAGATCCTTCTTTCATGGCATCAGTCACTGCTACTTCGAACGACTTGAGGGCGCGGGCAGCTTCTGCTTTGGACAGGTTTGCATGTTCTGCCATTTTTGCGATCAGTTCAGTTTTGTTCATCTGGAGCGTCTCTTCTTTCCGTCGATTGAATTATTATTGCCCATCTAACATGCCATAAGGTTTTTGGCTTGAAAAGGCCTTTCAGCGGGCTTCTTGAGCTTTATTTGTTATTTTTTAACCAAAATTATACAAATTTGTGAGCTGGGCGCCGATTTCCTTAAATTCAGTGCGATCTAGTCAGATTTTTCCTGTTGCAAAAAGCATTTTGTGTTGGCGGAAAAAGCCACCCAATACTGGAATAACAGTAAGGCCAACAACACAGCCGCCAGCGGCAGCAAGGGGATATTGCGCCCAGCCAGCTCAAGTTTGACATCTTCAGGTGTTATCTGCAGTGCCATCAGTGCAGTAGCGGCCAATGCCAGCAGCCCCAGAGTCTGGATAAAGAGATAGATACGCAGTGCCCACAGCGACCAACTTGTACGTAACACTATGCCCACCAATACTGGGATGACTCCCAAGGTAAATAGATCTATTGCCCCCGTACTGATGGTGCGCCACAGTGCTACCCCGGCCAGTACCAGATAGAGGATGCAAAGTAGTACCAAGGGTATTGGTCTTGAAATGGACATAAATGACTCCTGTGAGAAATTGGCCTAAGTCTATGGAAAGCCCTGGAGTGAGTCCAGCCGGATTTTAATCGCTTTTTCCGGTAAAATGAGCGCTGACATTTTTGGCAGGATAACACTCAATGACAGAAGAGCAGTTCTGGGAGCTGGTCAGCCGCGACTATCCCGATCAGGACCAACAGCAACTCCAGGCGCGTTTGACCGAAAAACTGCAAAGCTTGAGCGATGATGAACTGGCAGAGTTTGATAAACACTTTGCCCGGCAGCTCCGGCTGAGCTACAGCTGGGATCTTTGGGGCGCTGCTTACATCATCGCCGGAATCGATTCAGATTATGGCTTTGCCGAGTTTCGCAATTTCCTGGTGACTCTGGGAAAGGAGCGTTATCAGGCGGCCTGCAATGCAGCGGATTCGTTAGGGGAGCTGGAAGTTTGGCCACAATTGAATGGTTATGCCTATCCTTTTGTTGAGGAAATAGATCTGTTGGCCGGCCAGTTATACGAGACTCGTACCGGGAAAGAGTTACCGTTTGTGCCTTCGGGGCTGAGTCAGCCCAAGGGTAAGCGTTTCAACGATCAGCCCAAGGCTCTGCGTAAACTGTACCCCAAGCTCTGTGCCCGTTTTCCTTTCTAAGCAGGCTTAGTCGTTGCGCATCTGTTCACACTGAAAGCCCTGACGGCGGGAGTCGAAGCGGCAATAGCTGCCACACTCCCAAGGTGCCCCCTCTGCGGCCTGGGACTTCTCGGTAGCAAACGCCTTACAGCTGGCATAATCACCAAAATCGTCCTCTTTGATATAACGCCCCGAATCAAAGCCATGGGTATAAATGAAGGCACTCCAGGTTTCCGGCCCCTTGGGTTTGGCATCCTGATTGATGGCGATAAGAACAATTCCCAGAGCGGTAAATAGTCCCAAGGTAATCAGCAAAGGCGGTGAGAGTTTCACTGGTGCTCCTGTTATGGCTCGGTTTTTGGTTTATTAGATTACTTCCTCGGGCCTGACTCAAGCCGCATTGTTTGAAAGTTTGTTGTTGCTGCTACAAATTGATACTCAGGTTAATCTTTTTGGATGGTGTATTGCGAAAAATACTACATTAAAATAGCTACTTATAACACAATGCTATTCTCATATTAGTTTTGCGTTAAGCCCGGATTCAGGTTAAATTTTATACTCTGAGTTCGAAGCAAAAGCATACTGACAATCGCTCCCAAAGGAGGCTGATATGAAAATCAGACATCTGTTACTTGTAAGTGCCCTGGCCTCTGGCTCGGTGCTGGCGGCCGATAAGGCCGATGAAAACCCGGTTACTGAATCGGGTAAGGTGAAAATAGAGTGGCAGTCACCCAAGGATTTTCGGGATATCAAGTCTGCCGGTGAGCTGCAATCCCGGTATGAAAAACGTCTGTTTGATACTTTGACCAAAGCCTTGGATAAAGATGTTTCCTCATCTCTAAAAGATAACCAAAAGCTGGAACTGACAGTCACAGATGTGGATTTGGCCGGTGATGTGCGGCCTACCTTTGGCGCTACCGCCAACGATATACGCGTAGTCAAGAACGTCTATCCGCCTAAGATCAGCTTCAGTTATCGCTTGATGGAAGGCGATCAGCTAGTCATTGCCGGCGATGAAAAGCTGACCGATATGCAGTTTCTCGACCATGTAGACAGAATCAACAGTGACAGCTTCCGCTATGAAGAAAGAATGCTGAAAGACTGGTTCCAGAAAACACTCAAGCCCAAACTCTAAGCCGTTTTCGGCATCTCCAGCAAGCACAGCCCTTGAGGGTTGTGCTTGGCCTGCTTTTTCGCCAGCGCACACAGGCGGGACAATTCATGCTCGTTGGCGTCCAGGCTTAATGGCGGTGGCAGTATTCCGACGCTGAGGCGCAATAGCGGTTGAAAGCATTCCTGCTCTTGTCTGTCCTGGGCAAACAAGTGCTGCCTTTGCCAATGTTCATCACTGAAAAATTGCCTCTTGCCCCGTTCAAACTCTGTCAATATCTGCTGACAAACCCTGAGCAGTTTTGGCTCTGTGCCTATCATCACAAAATCATCGCCACCCACGTGGCCGATAAACTGTGCCTTGCCATATTGTCTGAGCAGGCCGGCGACGGCCCTTATCACCTCATCACCACGACCGAAGCCATAGATGTCGTTATAAGGCTTGAAATGGCATAGATCAAAATAGGCCAGATAAAAATGCTGTCGCAGTTTACGTAGCCGTTGCAGCTCTTCCTGAATGGGCACATTTCCGGGCAATTCCGTTAATGGGTTTGCGTGGCGTGCCATCTGTATTCTGTGTTCAGTGATGCGTTGCAGCAGCTCGCGGGTGTGACCAAGACCGATAAATTCCCCTTGACGCAGAATAATGAATTCCTGCGCTATTTCGGAGCCAGGCTTAGCGGTAAGTTTTTGGCTCACCAATGACAGAGGTGTAGCCGCATCGACCATAAGCACATCTCTGTCCATGAGTTCTGTGACCGCCTGGTGCTCATGAAGGGCGCGGCCATAGGGGCGGGAAAATAGCTCCATCAGCCGATGGCGATAGATCAGTCCCAAGGGACGCTTTTGCTCCAACACCACTATGCACTGAAGCTCCGGCTGGGCGAGAAAGCGTTCACTCAACTGCTTGAGCTCAGTCTCGGAGGGGCAGGTTTGTGCCTGATGGCACAGGCTCTCTGCCGCCTCGTTGTATCTCGGTTGTTCCTGCTGACGAATGGCAAGATAGCGGGTTTGCAGTTGTCTATCTGGCTGCGCCTCGGGTCTGCCGAGCAAAAAGCCCTGGCAATAAGTGAAGCCGAGCTGGCGCAATATGGTCAGCTCGGCTTCAGTCTCTATACCCTCGGCGATGACTTTACAGGTCAGGCTTTGGCAAAGCTCTATGATGGAGCGGACAAACTCCTGTTTTACCGGAAACTTGTCTATCTGATGAATAAAATGGCGATCAATTTTGACATAGTCGGGGGAGAGTTCTGACCAGAGACGCAGGCCAGAATAACCGGCACCCAAGTCGTCGAGAGCGGTTAAAAAACCTTGGTTACGATAGTGATTAAGGCAGGCTTTGAGCTGATCTATGTCATCGGCCGGGTATTGTTCCGACAGCTCTATGACCACATTGGATGGCGCTATGCCGAACTGTTGCAAGAGCTTGAGGGTTTGCCCCTTAGGATGGGTTGGATCCAGCAGTGCCTTGGGGGAAATATTGATAAACAGCTTGCCAGGCAATTGTTTTTGCTGAAATTGGGCTATGGATACCCGGCGACACAAGGTCTCCAGCTCGGAGAGACGTCCTTGGCGTTCGGCAGCGCTGAACAGATGAAATGGAGAGTGAACACTGCTGCCTATGGGGCCGCGGCTAAGAGCTTCGAAGCCGTGGATACTATTACTGTCTATATTGATAATAGGCTGAAACAGTGCGGTGACATCCTCGTTATCCAACACACTTCCAAGTTCAGCTATCCTGTCTATGGCCATCAAACTGCAATACCTCTCCAGGCCCAAATCGGATAGAGTTTAGTCTTGCTAGATGACATTTAGATGACAAAGCCGGGGTTGGCCCGGCTCATATTATTGATTCAGCTGTTTGAACTCTCGCTGCTTACTCTTATGTAAACTTCTCTAGCTACTTACTCTGCTGTTTAAATTTTTGCAGTGTTTGCAGCAAGACCGCCAGTTTCGGTAGCAGCGCCTCCAACTGTTCCGGTGTAGGTGCCGTTTCGGCTTCAAGATCCGCTACCGCCTGTGCCAACTCCTGTACATAAGGGAGGAAGCGATTACTTCGGGTGGTAAAGCCTTGTTCTTGGGTGAATACGGCAGAAAACTTTCCATGACCGGCCTGTTGCAGCTGATCCAGACGATTATCGGCATCGACAGCCTGGCGGTAAGCGGTCTGCAGATTGGCTTTCAGTTGCTCAATGACCTTAGTGTATGGCATAACAGCCTCTAACTGGTGAACTTTGGCTGAAATTATAAGGAACAGGGATGCGCGCAACAAGTCGACTGCTGTGGTTCTTCTTAGGATGTGGCTTACTTTTAAGTGGCGTGGCTCAAGCAAAAGATGGTGATACACCACCCTTCTACCAATTGGAGTTTGCCGGCAAGACGGCTTTTCTCATGGGCTCAGTGCATGTCGGCAAGGCTGATTTCTACCCACTGTCAAACCAGATAGAGCAGGCCTATCGCCACGCCGGCGCTCTGGTACTGGAAGCCGATGTCCGTGATCCTGCGGCGCAGCAATTATTGCAGAAGTATGGCTTAAAGGCCGCAATACCGGATGAGGAAACCCAGACGCTGCTGCAGGAATATTGTGGCGGCAAACCTTTATGCCGGCAATTGGCTATGATGTCCCCCTGGTTGCAGTCGGTACAGATCAGTATGCAGCGCTTCGTTGAACTGGGTTATCAACCCAGCCTGGGTGTGGAACAGTATCTGTTGGATGGAGTCGGTGATAAACCTGTGTTGGAGCTGGAAAGTACAGAAATGCAGTTGGCACTGCTGGACTCGCTGGCGCTGGAGTACCAGTGGAGTATGGTTAGGGAGAGCATTCGCGGCGAAGATCGGGAGATCCAGGCACTGATCACCGCCTGGCGCAGCGGTAATGAAAAAGCTCTGGCTGAGTTGATGCTGCATCAGCTGTCCACCGAAGGTGAAGATGTATTGTTGGAAAAACTGCTGTGGCAGCGTAACCAAGGCATGGCCGAGCGCCTGTTGAGTCTAATGGGCTCCAATCAGGCACCACTATTTGTGGCCGTCGGTGCCGGGCATCTGGCAGGCAAAAGGAGCCTACTCGAGTATCTGCATAAAGCCGGTGTCAGCAGCCGTAACTGCTGGCGGCAAAGCTGTGATATACCGCCCGGCGAGGCAAACTGAGGCGCTGAGGTCTATACTTGCTGTGCTTGGACACAGGGAGTTGAGATGCAAGGCATTAGCGATGCGTACAAGGGGTTTGAAGGAACAGTTCGTCAGTGGGATCAACGTTTTGGCAAGGTGGTTGCCAGGGTCGATCCCGGCGATTTTTATATTACAGGTGCCGATGAGTACATTTTTACCCGCTTGGGGTCTTGTGTGGCGGCTTGTATCTGGGATCCCGTACTCGGCATAGGTGGTCTGAATCACTTTCTGTTACCCGAGCGCAAACTTCACGAAGATTGGCACCAACTGACCAGCTACAGCTGCCGCTACGGCAACTGGGCCATGGAGCAGTTGATCAATGCCATACTCTGTGTCGGTGGTCAGCGACACAGATTACAGGCCAAAGTATTCGGCGGCGCCAGACTGGGCCAAAGCAGTGTGCTGAATGTCGGCCAGTCCAACATAGATTTTGTACTAGGTTATCTCGAAATCGAGCAGATCCCTGTGCAGGCGGAGGATTTGGGCGGCCCTTGGCCGCGTAAGGTGATGTTTCACCCCAACAGTGGCAAGGTCTTGCTCAAGCACATGGATCCCGAACGTCTGGCGCAGCTGGTGCCGGAAGAGAACCGTTATCTGGATCAGATAGTGGATGGCAAAGATCAACCCTCGATCGAGTTGTTCGGCCCGGATGCCTTGTGAGCAATGAAATGCACGTAGCGCCCCAGAGACAGATAGGGTTGCTGGCGTGAGTATTTCAGCTCCATCTCCAGCAGTTGCTGGAAGTCGAAATTATCCGGCAAGCTCTTTTTAAGATAATCATGGATGACCCGTACCCCGGATTCACACCTCAATCTCAGTTGCCACTCGTTAAACCAAGCTTGTACATCGGCTATTTGCAGCGGATGTTTCGGGCTGAGGCGGACTTTTTTGCGGGTTTGCAGATCGGCAGCCACATAGTCGAGATTGCCTGACACCAGGGCGTGAAAGCGCATCGCTTCCTTATTGAAAAACATCAGTGAAAACAGGCCGTCATCTTTCAAGAGTGACAGCAAGCCCGCCAGCGTACCCTTGGCATCATGCAACCATTCGGCAACTGCATGACAGAGAATGAGGTCGAACTGGCCCAGTTCCGTTACGTTCAGCTCCTGAATGGCGCAGTGCAGCAGTTGAATATCCAAGGGCTCGGCCGAGGCGGCAATCTGCTCTTTGGCTTGTTCCAGCATGGCCGAGGAGATGTCGCAAAGAACGACTTCATGCCCCATGGCCGCCAGTTTCTGACTGAAAAAACCGAAACCGCCACCGGCATCCAGTACTCTGAGTTTACGGCCGGCAAAATAGGGTAACTGTTCCTGCAGATCGCGCCAGAGTACGGCGGCTCTGATCTGCCCTTTAGGGGTTCCATAAATATTGTTGGCGAACTTTTGCGCCAGCTTGTCAAAGTTCTGATCTTGCACTTTGGAGGGTTCTGAATGACTTGAAGGCATATAGTGTCTCACAAGCCGCAGCCCTTGGCATCAGAGCCAAGCGCTTATGGCGGACAGATCGCAAAATCATAGATAGCTCCGAAAACGGCAGGGATGAGGTATAATGCTCGGCTTGGAATACTCAAGGTGGGCTTTTTGGTTATGGAATTCAGTGTCGAACTGCGAACAATGCCTTCGTTGTTTTCGCTGTATCGCAAGATTTTTTTCGGGCGAAAGCCTGGCTGGGACAACCAGCCTTTACCTCGTATCAGCGTTAATACTCCCGGCGTGGCTTTGGAGCCCGGCAAGGTGGCCGACTACGCTCAGGTGTGTGGCTTCGAGTTTGATGGCAAAACTCTGCCGCCTACCTATCTGTATGTGATGGCCTTCAGGTTGCATGCGGTGATCTTTACCCATGACGCCATCACTTTTCCTCTGCTGGGTATGATCCACTTGCGTAACCGTATCAGTCAGTTTCGCAGTGTTACTGTGGATGAGCGTTTCGATATCGACTGTCGCCTCACTGACAGCCGAGAGACAGATTCCGGGCTGGAGTTTGACCTTATTTCCAGGGTGACTGTGGCCGGAGAGCTGGTGTGGGAATCCTTGTCTACTTATCTGTATCGCATAGATAAGCCGGGGCGCAGGGCAAGACCCCCCAAGGCCGGGGATATTCAGTGGGAAAACCCCAGTGTCTGGGAGTTGGGTGACGACTTGGGGCGGCGTTATGCCAGGGCCTCGGGTGACTATAACCTGATCCATCTGCATCCCTTGCTTTCCAAGCGTTTTGGTTTCGACCGGGTGCTGGCCCATGGCATGTGGTCCAAGGCCCGCTGCGTGGCTCAGTTGATGCCTGAGCTGGGCAATAGGCCCTGTGTCATTGACGTGGCGTTCAAGTTGCCGCTGTTTATGCCGGCCAGTGTTTGCTTCTGCGCCGAGGCCATGGAGCAGGGCTATAAGTTTGAACTCAGAGATCAGAAAGGGCGCAGGCCGCATCTTTGTGGTGAGATCTCCCTGCTCTAAGCTGTCGGGGCCTAGGTTTTCCGCCTTGGCCCCTGTTTGGCGCCATTATTCCTGCGTTCGCTATTTTCCCTCCGTTCGGAAACTGTTTTTCGGCCAATTCAGGCCAGAGATTTCTTGACCCAGATTAAGGTATTGCTGAATAAAGAGGGCTCCGACTTTAGCTTGAAGCCGGAATGGCCTAGTATGCGGGTCCTTTGATCTATTTGCTTTGGCCCTTGTGGGAGTTTTACTGAATGTTGAAGGACATAGAGATCTCTAGAATGACGCCGAGGCGTCCCATTGAGCATATTGCTACTGAGCTGGGGTTGCGTCCCGGTGAGTTCAGCTGTTACGGCGACCACAAGGCAAAAATCCCGCTGTCCTTGCTCGAACGGGTCTATGACTATCTGCCCGGTAAGCTGATTCTGGTGACTGCGATAACCCCTACGTCACACGGTGAAGGCAAGACGGTGACCAGCATAGGTTTGACCCAGGCCCTGCATGCGCTCGAACACAAGGTCTGCGCCTGTTTGCGCCAGCCCAGTATGGGGCCGGTCTTTGGCGTCAAAGGGGGAGCTGCCGGCGGTGGTTATGCCCAGATAGTGCCGATGGAAGAACTGAATCTGCATCTTACCGGGGACATTCACGCCATTACCAGCGCCCACAATCTGGCCGCCGCCGCGCTGGATGCCAGGCTGCATCACGAGCAACGCCTCGGGGCGGCAGAGTTCAGCCGTCGCAGTGGCTTGGATGCGCTCAATATCGATCCGGAAAAGCTCTTTTGGCACAGGGTGATGGATCATAATGATCGCAGTCTGCGGCAGATTCAGGTTGGGCTGGGAAATAACAATGGCCCCGAGCATGAGTCTGGCTTTGATATCACCGCCGCCTCTGAGCTGATGGCCATTTTGGCCCTGAGTCGCGATCTTGCCGATATGCGCCGCCGTATCGGCCAGGTGTTGCTGGCACTCGATACCTCCGGACAGGCCGTCACAGCCGAGCGGCTCGGGGTTGCCGGTGCCATGTGTGCCATTTTGCGTCAGGCGCTGGAGCCGACACTGATGCAGACCCTCAACGGCGCCCCTTGTCTTATCCACACTGGGCCTTTTGCCAATATCGCCCATGGCAATTCCTCTATCATTGCCGACGAAATGGCGCTGAAACTCAGCGACTATGTGGTCACAGAGGGTGGCTTTGGCTCTGATATGGGCTTTGAGAAGTTCTGCAATATCAAGGCGCCGATTTCCGGACGTCAGCCGGATTGCACCGTCTTGGTGGCGACCTTGAGAGCGCTTAAGAGTAACGCCGGGCTCAAGGGAGAGGCTGTAAGTCGGCCTAACCAACAGGCACTGGAGCAGGGCTTTGCCAACCTGGCCTGGCACCTGGCCAATGTGCGCCGCTACGGCACATCTGTGGTAGTGGCCATCAACCGTTTTCCCGAAGATACCGAGCAGGAGCTTGAGTGGCTGAGACAGGCCTGTCTGACTGAGGGCGCCGATGCTTGTGAACTCAGTGAGGCCTTTGCACTAGGTGCCGATGGCGCCAAGGCTCTGGCCGAGTCGGTATTGGCGGCCATTGGCAAGGGGGATGGCTTCAAGCCTCTTTATGACCCTTCGCTTGGACTCGAGGCCAGCTTGGCAACCTTGGCCGAGCTTGGTTATGGCGCTGCCGGGGTAGAGTTGTCGGCCAAGGCCCGTGAGCAACTGGCCGAGATCCGGCGCCTTGGCGCAGACAAGCTGCCTGTGTGTATGGCCAAGACGCCAATGTCTATCAGTCACGATCCCAAACTCAAGGGCACGCCAAGCGGTTTTACCCTGCCAATCACTGAGCTTAGGCTCAATGCCGGAGCCGGTTTTGTCACCGCCTTGGTGGGCAAGGTGATGACAATGCCTGGGCTGGGTTTGAACCCAGGCTACCTGCATATCGATATCGATGAACAGGGTGAAGTGATAGGGCTTTAACTCGGCAATGACAAAGGGCGCATCTGCGCCCTTTGTGGTGTTGGATACTGCCGCACCGGTTTAACCGCGGTAGAAGTGTACATCCCGCTGCGGGAATGGAATGCTGATCCCTTCCTCGTCGAAGCGCATCTTCACCGCCCGGGTGATGTCCCAGTAAACTTCCCAGTAATCTTCCGGCCTGACCCAGGGGCGCACCACAAAGTCCACCGAGGATTCACCCAAGAGGTGCAGTTTAACCGTGGGCTCAGGGTGTTTAAGTACTTTGGGATGCTCTTGCACCAGTTGCTCCAGCACGGCTTCGGCCTGTTCGATATTGTCGCTGTAGCTGATGCCGAAGGTCATATCTACCCGCCTGTGATGCTCGGCGGTGATATTGTTGATGGTATCGCCCCAAATTTTGTTGTTGGGAACAATCAGTCGTTGGTTGTCCAGGGTCTTGATGGTGGTAGATACCAAGCTCATATGGCTGACTCTGCCTGTGACTCCGGCGGCATGGATCAGATCTCCGACATCAAAGGGACGGTAGATAAGGATCATCATCCCAGAGGCGAAGTTGGACAGGGTATCCTGCAGCGCAAAACCGATAATCACCCCGGCAATACCGAAACCAGCCAGCAGTGGGCCAAGTTCGAATCCAAGCTGTGACAAGGCTATCAGCAGCCCCAGGGTGAAAATAATCTTGCCGGAAAGCGAGGTGAAGAAGTCTTGCAGCAGCTTGCTGAACTTGAGTTTGGAGTTACTGACCGCCTTGGCGACGATTCGCTTGGTCAGTTTGGCCAGCAAGACGGTGATTAGCAAGATAAACAAGAAGATAAATATCTTGAACAGTATATCCGGCCCACCTTCAATCAACTGCGCCTTGGCGATATCGAACCATTGTCCGGCCAGACTGGAGACGATATCGATATTGAGGACGTCCTGGGTGATATCCCCGGAGATGGCAAACAAGGTCTTTTTCAGATCGCTGGTATCTACATCCAGTTTATCCAGCATGCTTATCACTGCACTCAGGCTGCTGCTGTTGTTTTCCAACCGTTCTTTTAGCAGGGTCAAGGTCTTGCTCTGCTCGCTGCTGACATCTTTGCCCGCCAGCGCATTTTCGGCTATTTGTACCCCCAATTGTTGCTGGTTATAGCTCACCAGACTCTCGAGCAACTCGGCTCTGACGATAAGACGTTGCTTGAGTGATTCTTTCGCCTGGCTGACATCCTGTCCCAGTTGTTCTGACCAATTGAGCAGTTCCAGCAAGCCTTTTTGAATTTCATCCTTTTCCAGACTACGGCGGGATATCTCAAGCATCAGCTGTTGATCTTCCCCTTTGCCGAGCTTGCCCTGCAGCGACACTATCTCCTTGTCGAGATATTGCACCATTTGCTGCAGGAGTTGTCGCTGCGCCTCCAGGTGCGGCAGAACGCTCATCAGGACCTGAGGGGCTGCATTCTTGTCGCCAATGGCATCTATGCTCTCTTTGAGTTTATTTCGCTGCGCCAGAGTCAGCGCCTTGATCCTAAACTCAGTCACTGCCTTGAGTTCGCCTTTGGCAGTGCGAAGCTGTTGGATATTTTGTCTTATAGTTTGCTGCATCAAAGTGAGCTGCTCGGTGGCGAGCGGTTCAGGTTCAGATGCAAAGGATTGCCAGGAAAGAGTTAAACACAACACGAGCAAGAGAGATCTAACCATGTTTTTGTCCGATTTTTATCTGTTTTTCTGAAGTGTTTGAGTCAATAAATATGACACGAAAATTTCCATGGTGCCTAAAAAGCGCGTGGATTTGTGGTTTTTAACACATAGGAGATATAAGGCGGACGCCAGCTTTGCTAGAATAGCGCCCCTTTGTCGAACTCGCCGGAGAACGCCCGAGTGTTATGCTCCAATTGCAATAAAACCTTTAATGTTTCTCAGATAGCCCAACAGCGGGGCAGCGGCTTTTCTGCGCAGATCCAGTGCCCTCATTGCGAGGCCTGGCTTGGAAAGACGCCTTGGTTATTGAAATTGAAACTGGTGGGTTTTTACCTGGGACTGGTGGCGGCGATCTGCTCCTGGTTGATACCAGAGACCAGGCACTTCGGGATACCTGTTGCAATCCTTGGGCTGATAGTCTTGCTGATCAG
This sequence comes from Shewanella sp. BJSY2023SW007, assembly GCF_047314525.1. NCBI lineage: Bacteria > Pseudomonadati > Pseudomonadota > Gammaproteobacteria > Alteromonadales > Shewanellaceae > Shewanella > Shewanella sp. BJSY2023SW007. The sequence goes on from NZ_JBKORL010000005.1 coordinate 26,737, forward strand.
CCACCTGATGGATCATCTGCACACGGTTGAGGCACCGGTTAAAGTTGAAGAGGATGATTCGGCGCAGCGGCAGAAGTATCGCTGAGGGCTCAGTCTACCACCTGTACCTGATTGGCCAGGGAGGTTTCTACGTAATAGATACCGCCCAAAATGGCGCCGCAAAACAGAATGGCAAATAGGATAATCCCCAGGTTATTTTTGAGAAATGCCAGCATAGCTTTTCCTTTGGTTAGGCTGCTCCCATGGGCGAGCCCGCGCGAGCACAAGAGTATAGGGTAAACCTTAACCGCCAGAGCTTAAGCAGAACTTAATCTCAGCCCGGCCGGTGGTTTGCGCCGAAACCTCTGCGCCGTTACATATCTTGTAACTTTTAGTTTCAGCTTCGCCTTGTTAACCTTGTTGCAACCTCGGGGCAGGCTGGCTTACACTAGCGCCGGATCTATCTGGGGGATGTTAGGTTTGGATATCGCTGTTCGTACAAGAAGCACTATTGCCATATGGCTTGCCGCCATATTGGTGCTCTTGTCTGTGGCTGCATCGGCCCACAGCATTTCCCATCTCCAAGAGGGTCACAAGACCCACTGTACTCTCTGTTTTCATCAGCATCAGCTGAATAAGGTTATGCCCGGCACCGGGCTGCACCTGGATACTGTCAAACAATCCTATATCAGAGTCAGTTTTACGGCTCCTTCCTGGCAGGCGCCCCACGTTCGTCTGTTCAACAGTCGTGCTCCTCCTGTAACAGCCTGAATTTAAAGAAACCTCTATTTAAATTTTTTGCTATCGACCGCATGGGATTGCGGTGCGATGACTGCTGTATTTCAGGAGCTAAAATGACTGTTTTTTCAACTCGTATTTCGCCTCTGGTCTTGGCCTGTGGCTTGGTTTCCACCTGTGCCATGGCCCAGGACCCTTCGCTGACCAATCCGGCGATCAGTGCGGTTTTGGATGGCTATTATCAAACGGCGGACCGTCCCTTGGCCGAGCGCCAGGAAGGTTTTGGTCTGGGGGAAACCGAACTGGCGCTCAGCGCCAATATTGATGATATGTTCTATGGCAAAGTCACCACCATCATAGAAAACCATGATGGTGATACCGAAGTGGAGCTGGAAGAGGCTTTTATTCAAACTTTGGCCATGCCCGCCGGGTTTGCGGTGCGCGCTGGTCGTTTCCTGTCTGACGTGGGCTATCTCAATAATCAACATCCCCATACAGACGCCTTTACCGACCGACCAGCGGCTTACCGTGCATTCTTGGGCAATCACTACTTCGATGATGGTATCCGCTTGAACTATGTGGCACCGACTGATCTTTACTGGGTCATGGGACTGGAGGCCTTCAAAGGCGACAAGATGCGTGCCGAAGATGAACACGGAGAGCGCGAATTCAAGGATGTGGGTGTCTATAGTGCTTACACCAAGATAGGTGGTGATATAGGCGCAGACAGCTCCTGGCAGCTGGGGTTGTCATATCTGCGCAACGAAAATGGCCGCCTGACCCCCTTTGAAGAACATGCGGGTGAGGAAGAGGAGCATGATCACGACCACGAAGGTCACAGCCATGGTGCCGCCTATACGGGTGAAAACACCTATATCGCCGACTTTGTTTACAAGTGGGCGCCTAACGGCAACTACAAGTATCAGCATCTGACTGTGAGTGGTGAATATTTCCGGGTGGCGGATTTCGTTGCCGAGGCCGAGCATGAGCATCACGAGGATGAACACGCTCATGCAGAGCCGAAAGATTACCATCAGGGCTGGTATCTGAGCGGTGTCTACCAATGGAGTCCCAGCTGGTCTACCGGGATCCGTTACGGTGAGCTGGATACCCAGCAGGCCCATGATGATCATTTCCACGGTCAGAAGCTGAAAGAAACTGAGGTCAGCCTGGCCTGGCATCATAGCCATTTCTCTACCGTAAGACTGCAGTACACCAATCAGCGTGGCACTAATTTCAATGGTATCGAAGACGACAATGTTATCACTCTGCAATACGTTATGACTCTGGGGGCCCACGGTGCGCATCAATTCTAAATTTGTCGGCCTGGCCACGGCCGCTTTGACTCTGGTGGCCAGTTGGCAGGCTCAGGCCAGCCTGAATATTTTTGCTTGTGAACCTGAATATGCCGCATTGGCCAAGAGCTTGGCGCCTGATGCGGACATCTATTCGGCCACAACGGCCTTGCAGGATCCTCACCAGGTGCAGGCTCGGCCCAGTTTAATCGCCAAGATGCGCCAGGCTGATCTGGCGGTCTGCGCCGGTGCGGATCTGGAAATCGGTTGGTTGCCTATGCTGCAGATGAAGTCATCCAACGCCAAGGTACGCTCTACGGATCAGGGGCTGTTTTTTGCCGCCGATCAGGTTGAGACTCTGGATAAGCTGGATTCGGTCGACCGCAGCATGGGGGATGTGCATGCCAAGGGGAATCCGCATCTGCACTTTGACCCTTATCGGATGCTGGATATCGCCAAGGCGCTGAGCGCCAAGCTGGTGGCTCTGGATCCTCAAGGAAAAGCCGACTATGAGGCTGCGCTCAAGGCATTCAGCGAGCGTTGGCAGCAGGCGATTCCCAAATGGGAAGCCGAAGCGGCATCACTCAAGGGCCAGAAGGTTATCGCCTATCACACCAGTTTCCGCTATCTGTTCAACTGGTTGGGAGTTTCTCAGGTCGCAGATCTCGAGCCCAAGCCCGGGTTGCCCCCCAGCAGTTCGCACTTGGCCTCACTGCTTGAGCGGGCAGGGCAAGGGGATATCAGTGCCGTGGTGGTGGCTTCTTATCAGGATGAGCGCGGCGCCAATTGGCTGGGTGAAAGAGCCAAGCTGCCGGTGTTGGTGTTGCCCATGTCGGTCGGTGGAAACGCCCAGAGTCAGGATCTTTTCAGCTTGTATGATAGCGCCATCTCGCTGCTCAAGAGCGTGAAGTGATTATGGACAGCGGACTGTTCAGCATACTCCTGCCGGCCTTTGCGGCCGGCCTCTTGGTGCTCTCAACCCATGTGGTATTGGGGCGCCAAGTGTTGAAGCGCGGGATTATCTTTATCGATCTGGCGATTGCCCAAGTGGCGGCACTGGGGGCGATAGTGGCGCATCTTAACCATGATCTGGAGGATATTCCTTATTCTCATGTATGGATGCCTGCATTGTTTGCCCTGGCCGGGGCCGGAATCATAGCCTGGTTGTCACGTAAAATGGCCTCTGAACTGGAGGCCATGATCGGCTGCTTCTACGTGTTGGCTGCAGTGGCTGCCATGTTGTTGCTCTCCAACGACCCTCATGGCGCCGAGTTGCTCAAACAGCTGATGTCGGGGCAGATCCTTTGGGTCAACTGGCCACAACTGATCTTGCCGGCTCTGGTTTATGCTCTGGTGTTGGGGCTATTGCTGTGGCGCCCGTCTTTGCTCAATGGCGCCGTCTTCTATCCCCTGTTTGCCCTGGTGATAACCCTGTCGGTGGAGTTGGTGGGGGTTTATCTGGTGTTCAGCACCTTGATCCTGCCTGCACTGGCGCTGAATAAATACAACGGCCGTTTCGCACTTGGCTGGGCCTATCTGGTCGGGGTATTGGGTTATGTCGCTGGCCTGTGGGCCTCGGCGAGTTATGACCTGCCTAGTGGCGCCGCCATAGTGGCAACTCTGGCACTGAGCGCTCTGCTGTTTCGTATACTGTTAAGTTTCAGCGACCCTCGCTGAGTCAAGGAAGTTGAGAACAAGCCCCCAAATGCGGCCCGGTGGCCGCATTTTTTCTGCTGTTAAAAATCAGCGCACAGATGTAAACAAAAGATTGAGCCGCAGCAGGCCTGTAGCTATACTGTCCGCCGTTGCATAAGCGGAGTAAATTTATGCTGTTGATAGTCCGTTCTCTGCTGCTGGCAGTGCTCTTGTTGCTGGCCTTTGTTTTTGGTGGCATTTTTTGCATTTTACGCCCGAGACACAGAGATAATGTACACCTGTTTGCCCGACTTTTTTCGGCGGTAGCGCCTATATTGGGTGTTAAAGTCATAGTGCGAGCAGGCAAAACCAAACCGGGTGAGCCCTGTATCTTCCTGGCGAATCACCAAAATAATTTCGATATGTTTACCCATACTGCCGCGGTTCCCAAGGGCACTGTCAGCCTGGGAAAGAAGAGCCTGTTGTGGATGCCGCTATTTGGTCAGCTTTATTGGCTTTCGGGTAATATTCTCATCGATCGCAAGAACCGTGCCCGCGCCTTTGAAACCATGGCCGAAACGGCGCGCAAGATCAAAGAGAAATGCCTCTCTGTGTGGATCTTTCCTGAGGGTACCCGTAGTCGCGGTCGCGGCTTGTTGCCCTTTAAGGCAGGGGCATTTCATACCGCCATAGCCGCCGGAGTGCCTATGGTGCCGGTACTGGCTTCCAATCAGTGCCATATCAAGCTTAACCGTTGGAACAATGGTGTGGTGATTATTGAGATGATGGAGCCGGTGGCAACCCAAGGCTTGAGCAAGGCTAATGTCAAAGAGTTGTCCGATAAGATCCATGCCACCATGGCCAGTAAGCTCAAACAACTCAATGCCGAGGCGGCAGCACTTATGGGTAAAACTGTGCCCGCGGATATCGTATAATACCCTCTGACCTATTTTTTCGGAGACAAGCATGTCCATTGAACGTCTGTTGCAGGCACAGAAGCAGGAAAACCGTGACATTATTCAGTCCTTGCTGGATGACGGTTCTGAGGCCGATGCTGAATACACCATAGAGCACCATTTTTCGTCCACTAACTTTGACCGTCTGGAAAAAGCCGCAGTCGATGCCTTTAAATTGGGCTTTGAGGTTAACGATGCTGAAGAGGTGGAACTGGATGACGGTAGTCTGATTTTCTGCTTTGACGCTATAGCTTATCATCAACTGGAAGCCGAGCTTCTGGATAAGGCCTGTGAGCAGTTGCTGCAGCTTGCGGTCAAGCACAAGGTCGACTATGACGGCTGGGGCACTTATTACATAGGTGACGAGCTGGAAGATGAAGACGACGAAGAGTGAGTCCTGCTACCAATAAAAACACCGGGTTATTGACCCGGTGTTTTTATTTCTGCCATCTTAACCGGCAGATTTATTTTCAGTTGTAGTCGACCGGCTTTTCGCCAATGACTACTGGAAGTTCTATCTGTTTACCGGCGCGGATCACCTGCAGGGTGACCTTGGTACCGGGGGTGGTCTCGGCAATCCTATCCATCAGCATATAAATGCGGGTAACGTCTTCACCCTGATACTGAGTGATTACATCTCTGGGTCTCAGGCCAGCCAGTGCTGCCGGGCCGTTGGGTTCTATGCCGGTCACTACTACGCCGCGAAGATCCGGCAAGTTGAGTATTTGCGCCACAACCGGGCTAACGTCTTCACCCGAGATCCCCAAGGCACCGCGAATAACTCGGCCATCCTTGATCAGTTTGCCCATGACGGCGTATGCCAGCTTGATGGGAATGGCGAAGTTGATGCCATGGCCGCCCCCTTCACCACCTATCTGGAAGGCGGCGGTGTTAATGCCTATGAGTCCCCCATGGGTGTCAATCAAGGCGCCGCCCGAGTTACCAGCGTTGATGGCGGCGTCGGTTTGCAGAAAGTCCAGGTATCCTGTACTCAGGCCATTACGGCCGGTGGCACTGATGATCCCCTGAGTGATGGTTTGTCCCAGGTTATAGGGGTTACCTATGGCCAGCACCACATCGCCCACCTGAGGAGGGCTGTTGAGGTTAAGCGGCACCACGGGTAGATTTTCGCCCTGGATCTCCAGTACGGCCAGGTCGGTTTCCGGATCCTGACCGACCACTTCGGCCCCGAATTTTCGACCATCCTGTAACGCTACCACAATCTCATCGGCCTTCTTGACCACATGATAGTTGGTGAGAATGTAGCCTTCTTTGCGCATGATGACGCCTGAGCCCAGGCCCTGCAGCGAACCGCCGTTAAGGGGGCGGCTTTGGTTGATGCTCAGGCTGTAGATATTCACCACCGCAGGCGCGGCGCGGCGTACCGCTTTGGCAAAGGACAGCTCTGCACCACTGTTTCCCCTGAACTGCAACAGGTTACCACCAAGATTGCCTTCGCCCATAAAACGGCTGACCAGCAGAAAGACTGCTGCCATTACCAGGCCAAAGACCACTGCTTTGCAGATATAGATCAGGGTTTCTTTCATTGTGATGATATTGCTGAATATTAAAAAAGGCTCGTTAGATTAGCATGTTTCTTGCTATTACGAACAATAGTCAAGGCCCGGGAAGTTAATTTTGCCCTGAATTGGGCGCCGGAAATAAAAAAAGCGGGGAGAACCCCGCTTTTTCAGGATGGCTGTCAACCTCTGAGGATCAGATACAGGCTGCTATTGCCCCTGACTATCTTCAGTGCCACCGCGCCTTGTTGCTCTTTGAGCTCTTCTTTCAGCGCTTTTAGGGTGGTGGTCTTGGTGCGGTTGACCCCAACAATCAGGTCACCTTTTTGTAAGCCGCTCATGGCCGCAGGAGAGTTCTGGGCGATATCGGTGATTTCGATACCTTTCTTGCTGTTCTCCAGTGTGGCACCGGCCAACATTGGATGAACAGCGCCGGCCGCAGTTTCTTTCACCTGGCTGGCTTCACCCAGGGTGACTTTGACTGTCTTGTCATCACCATCACGTATCAGGCCAAGCTCTATTTTACTACCGGCACCCATGGTGCCAATCTTGGCCCGCAGTTCTTGGAAGCTCTTGATCTTGCGCCCATTGATGCTGACGATAATATCACCGGCCTTGATGCCTGCCTTGTCGGCGGCACTGCCTTCCATCACTTCACTGACAAAGCCACCGTGCTGGGTCTCGAGACCGAAGCCTTGAGCCAGTTCATTATCCAGATCTCGGCCCATGACCCCCAACACACCGCGGCGAACCTCGCCGTGTTCGATAATCTGATCTACCAGGCTGTGAACCATGTTGGCCGGTATTGCGAAGCCGATACCAACGTTACCACCGCCGGGAGCCACAATAGCGGTATTGATACCGATAAGCTCGCCGCGCAGGTTAACCAAGGCGCCGCCTGAGTTACCGCTGTTGATGGCGGCATCGGTTTGAATAAAGTTTTCCAGCATCTCTATGCCAAGACCGGTGCGCCCCAGAGCACTGACTATACCTGAGGTGACGGTTTGCCCAAGACCGAAGGGGTTACCTATGGCTACGGCAAAGTCACCGACTCTCAAGTCATCCGAGTCGGCGGACTTGATTGCCGTGAGGTTGTCGGCTTCAATCTGCAGCAGAGCGATATCGGCGTCTTTATCTTTACCTATCAACTTGGCCTTTATTTCACGGCCGTCGTGTAGACCTATTTGAATATCATCGGCGCCATCAATCACATGGTTGTTGGTGACTATGTAGCCCTTATCGGCATCTATGATGACACCGGAGCCCAGGCCGCGGAAGGGGCGCTCCTGTACTTGCTCCTGAGGGGCATTGGGGCCAAAGAAGTAGCGGAAGATATCCGGTACCCGTTGGCGGGAAACCTGAGTGCCGGAAACGGCGACAGAGACAACTGCCGGAGTAGTTTGCTCCAACATGGGGGCCAGGCTCGGCATGGTTTGGCCGGCAACAGCTTGAGGTAGAGCGGCCTGGGAAACCACAGGAGCCAGTGTCAGCGTGGCTCCAAGCAGGGCGGCGGAAACAAGAGATAACTTGGTCTTCATCTATGCATTGCTCCTAATACGGGATCAAATAACCATGTACTGTTTGCCACCAAGGTGGCTGAATCGTAAGGGCTCTTACGAGCGTTCGGTAATTAATCCGACTTTAATCTTGTTTAAAAAGTTCATCCTTCATTAATAAAGATTAATTTTTAATGCTTTCCGGCGAAAGTACGGCGTCACTCTTGTCATCAAGGTCACTGATACTGGATTGCATAAATGGCAAAGGGGCCAATTGCTCCTCTTTGGCCAATCTTTGGCTGCCCTGATTCCAATGTTGATTGAGGCGATTGATTTGCTCTGTCAGTTGTCCCAGCAGTGCTCTCTGTTCGGCCAGATGGTCACTGACCTCTTGTTTGTGTTGGCTCAACTCCATCTTGCTGCGTTCAATTGCCACACTTTTACTACTCTTGCCGAGTCCGCGGCTGACCAAGGTCTTACCGATATAACCCAGTATTAACCCCAGAATAAAAGCCGCAAACACCAGTGGCCATTCCATATCGACTCCTTAAGTTTGTCTTTGTGTCTTATGCTCTTGCCCGATCCCATTGGGATATTAGGCAAAATATACCCCGAGCGTGGGTCTCATGATACCATTTGCCGCCCTAACTCTGTTGCGTGAGTTGGCTTAAGGAAAGTGGGAACAAGTCCTCGTGGGACTTGTTCCCACTTTCCTAGGTACCCATCAAATAAGGTTAAAAGAGAAGAATTCAAGTGTCGCAGTTAACCCCCTGGCAGCATTACCAACAAGATCTCACCCGTGAGGATTTCAGCCATGACCCGGCGCAGGAGCAAGCGGTAAAGGCATTGCAGCGTGTTTATGATGAGCTGCAAAGGCCGCAAAAGTCCGGATGGCGCAATTGGTTTAGCCGGGAAAAAAACGCCAAGGTTCAAGGACTTTATCTCTGGGGCGGTGTTGGGCGCGGCAAGACCTATCTTATGGATACCTTTTTCGATGCCCTGCCGGGTGAGCAGAAACTGAGGGCGCATTTTCATCGCTTTATGCACAGAATTCATCGGGAGCTGGACGAACTCAAGGGAACCCGGGACCCGCTGTTGGTGATAGCCAAACAGATGGCAGCGCAATATCGGGTGATCTGTTTTGATGAGTTCTTTGTTTCGGACATCACGGATGCCATGTTATTGGGCACTCTGTTCGAGGCCCTATTTAAGGAAGGGGTAGTCTTGGTAGCTACTTCCAACATAGTACCGGATGACCTTTACAAGAACGGTTTGCAGCGAGCCAGATTTTTACCGGCTATCGCCGAAATCAAGGCCAACTGCCAGGTGCTGAATGTCGATTCAGGAATTGACTACAGACTGCGAACTCTGGAGCAGGCTGAGATCTACCATCATCCACTCGATGAAACCGCCGAATCCAATCTGCAACGTTATTTCACCCAACTGGCGCCCGAGTCAGAAGTCTCGGAAACGCCGCTGGAAATCGATGGACGCAGCATAGTTATCCGCAAACAAGCCCAAGGTGTTTTGCTGGCCGACTTCCGCGCCCTGTGCGATGGGCCGCGCAGTCAGCGGGACTATATGGAACTGGCGCAACTGTTTCATACCGTGCTGCTCAGTGGCCTGGAACAAATGGGCGCCCAGCAGACAGGGGATGATATCGCCCGTCGTTTCCTGGCGTTGGTGGATGAGTTCTATGAGCGGCATGTGAAACTGATCATTTCGGCCGAGGTGCCGCTCGAGCAGATTTACACTGATGGGCAATTGAGTTTCGAGTTCCACCGTTGTCGCTCCCGTTTGATTGAGATGCAGTCCCGGGATTACCTGGCGCTGGAACATCTGCCATAGCTAAAAGGGAGATCCGCTTAGGTGTGGAAAATTCAATCAAATAGCCATACTCAATAAGCCTTGGATGGCGGCAAAGTGCTAACAGCTTGAAAAAGATCGTCTTTTAAGGCGAGATATTAAAAAGCAGGTGATTTTTAGTTCAGCTTTGACTATAATCCGCCACCTGCCCACGTTACTCCGCCGATTGGGCGGATTTAAAAGCCAGTTTCTTTGCTCGAAGGGGCAGAGGAAGGCATTTTTGTGTTATCTGCATCCGCAGGTAGCATGTGACAGAATTTAACTTTGGGTTTTTGTAATAATGAAGACTTTTACTGCTAAGCCAGAAACTGTAGCTCGTGACTGGTACGTTGTTGATGCCGAAGGTAAGACCCTGGGTCGTATCGCCACTGAAATCGCTCTGCGTCTGCGTGGCAAGCACAAGGCTGAGTACACTCCTCACGTAGATACCGGTGATTACATCATCGTGATCAACGCCGAGAAAGTAACTGTGACCGGTAACAAGGCTGCAGGCAAGACGTACTACTCGCACTCAGGCTTCCCAGGTGGCATCAAGCAAATCAGCTTCGAGAAGCTGCAAGCTCACAAGCCAGAAATGATCATCGAGAAAGCAGTCAAGGGTATGTTGCCAAAAGGCCCCCTGGGTCGTGCCATGTTCCGTAAGCTGAAAGTTTACGCTGGCGCAGAGCACAACCACGCTGCACAACAACCTCAAGTTCTTGATATCTAAACGGGATTAAGCAAATGGCTGCAACTCAGTACTACGGCACTGGCCGTCGCAAAACTTCAACTGCTCGCGTATTCGCTAAAGCAGGTAGTGGCAACATCGTTGTTAACCAACGTCCTCTGGATGTTTACTTTGGTCGTGAAACCGCTCGTATGGTTGTTCGTCAACCGCTTGAGCTGGTTGAAATGACTGAAAAACTGGACATCTATGTAACTGTTAAGGGCGGTGGTATCACTGGCCAAGCTGGCGCTATCCGTCACGGTATCACCCGTGCTCTGATGGAGCTGGACGAAGCTCTGCGTCCTACTTTACGTTCTGCTGGTTATGTAACCCGCGATGCTCGTAAGGTTGAACGTAAGAAAGTGGGTCTGCGTAAAGCACGTCGTAAGCCACAGTTCTCCAAGCGTTAATATCGCTTTCGAGATACCAAAAACCCAGCGTATGCTGGGTTTTTTTATGGTTGAGATTTATCTCTGACAGCCCTGTATACTTTGGGCACTCGTGGCATAAAGGGAGAAAATCATGAGTTGGCAATTGTTGTTGATAGCCTTGGGTTTGGTATTGATACTTGAAGGCGTTGGGCCCTTGTTGTTCCCCAACCGCTGGCGTCGTTATCTGCTGGAGGTAGCTTCCCAACCGACCGCCATCATGCAACGCCTGGGCGGCGTCCTGGTTGTTGCAGGAATCGTCATATTGATTATTTTTTCATAAATACTTGCCCTTTCCATGCCAATATCTGTTAGAATCCTGCTTTAACCGCAACCTTGCAGCAAACAATGGGCAAAAATGTAGTTGTTCTCGGCACTCAATGGGGTGACGAGGGAAAAGGTAAGATTGTCGACCTTCTGACCGAACAGGCAAAATTCGTAGTCCGTTACCAAGGTGGCCACAACGCTGGTCATACTCTGGTTATCGATGGTGAAAAAACCGTTCTTCATCTGATCCCCTCAGGCATTCTGCGCGATAACGTCAAGTGCATTATCGGCAACGGCGTAGTTTTGGCGCCCGATGCTCTGATGAAAGAGATCGGCATGCTGAAAGAGAAAGGTATTCCGGTAGAGGAACGCCTACTGATCTCTGAAGCTTGTCCTCTGATCCTTCCTTTCCACTGTGCGCTGGATATCGCTCGCGAAAAAGCGCGTGGCAATAAGGCTATCGGTACTACAGGACGCGGCATAGGCCCGGCTTATGAAGATAAAATTTCCCGTCGCGGTCTGCGCGTAGGGGATCTCTTCAATCCGCAGCTATTTGCCGAGAAGCTGAAAGAAGTGATGGCCTATCACAACTTTATGCTGACAGAGTACTATAAGTGCGAAGCCGTTGATTACCAGAAGACTCTGGATGAAGCGCTGGCACTGGCAGACTACCTGAAAGGTCTGTGTGTGGATGTCACCGAATTGCTGGATCAAGCCCGCAAGAATGGCGACAACATACTGTTCGAAGGCGCTCAGGGCACATTGCTGGATATCGACCACGGTACTTATCCATTTGTAACCTCTTCCAACACTACAGCGGGTGGTGTGGCAACTGGTTCAGGATTCGGCCCTCGTCATCTGGACTATGTCTGCGGCATCATCAAGGCTTATACCACCCGTGTGGGTGCCGGTCCATTCCCGACTGAACTGGAATGTGAAATCGGCGATCACCTGGGAACCAAGGGCCAGGAATTTGGTGCGACAACCGGTCGTAAGCGTCGTCCGGGTTGGTTGGACATAGTGGCTATGCGCCGCGCGGTTCAGATCAACAGTATCAGTGGTTTCTGCCTGACCAAGCTCGACGTTTTGGACGGCTTGAAAGAAGTGAAGCTCTGCGTAGGCTATCAGCATCCAGACGGTACTGTGTCCAATGTGACTCCGCTGGCAGCAGAAGGCTACGAGCATGTCACTCCTGTGTATGAAACCATGCCAGGCTGGAGTGAAAACACCTTTGGTGCCACTTCTCTGGAGCAACTGCCACAGGCAGCAATCAATTATATCAAGCGGATTGAAGAACTGCTGGAAACACCTGTCGATATCATCTCAACCGGGCCAGACCGGAATGAGACCATGATTCTGGTGAATCCATTCAGTTAAGTAAAAAGGCCGCCTAAGCGGCCTTTTTCGTTTATGGGGCTTACACTGTTTGCCCTTAAGAATTGGGTTATACTGCCGATGAAAAGACAGTCTATTTGTCATCAGGACAGCTTATGTTGCGTATAGCCCTATTACTCTTGTTGGTAACCAGTGCCAATGTGTTGGCCGAAGAAACCAAGGCCGTGGATATCTACAGCCAGGAACAACTGCTGGAGCTGATTCGCAGCAAGCAATACCTGACCCGGGTCAAAGCCGATGACTGTCAGTTGGTACAGGATATTGAGGCGCGCGCCGAAGTGCTCAAGCAGCCGTTGTACCAGTACCTCTGGGGTGAGATGCTTAATTTCGGCATCTGCGTCAAGGCCAATCCACCCAGAGGAATATCGCTGCTCAGGGATGCCGCCGAGCAGGGCAGTGCCGAAGCCATGGTGCGCATTGCCGAGTATTATAAAGATGGCAAGTTTGTACTGCAGGACAAAGAACGTTCGGTGCAGTACCTGTTACCCGCTGCCGCCAACGGTGACCTGCCGGCCAGAATGATGCTGGTCGAGCTGTTTGCCAAGGGTTATGGCAGCCCAAGGGATTATGTCTTGGGGTATCACTGGCTCTACAACCAGGTGTTCAGCGATGAACAGACCCAGCAAGACGCCAAAAGATTATTGCAGCTGTTAGCGGCTAAAATGCCCGCCAGTCAGGTGGAGAAGGCCAAAAAGGAACATCTGCAAAGCCGTTAATTAGCTTGTCGCACTGGATGCGACAACGAAAAAATTGGAAATTGAATGATAAAAGATCCTCATTTTGAGCGAGAACAAGATAAGTACGACAACCCCATCCCCAGCCGGGAATTTATATTGGAATATCTGCGCTCGCAGACCTCTCCCCTGAATCGTGAGCGGATCGCCACGGCCCTCAACATCTCCGACGAAGAACAACTCGAGGCGCTGCGGCGTCGGCTGCGTGCCATGGAACGCGATGGTCAGCTGGTATTTACCCGTGGCCAGTGTTATGGCCTGCCGGAGCGGATGGACTTGATCCAGGGCACTGTGCTGGGCCACAGAGATGGCTATGGCTTCTTCCGTCCAGATGAAGGCGGCGATGACCTGTTTATCAACCATGGTGACATGCTCAGATACTTCCATGGCGACAAGGTGTTGGCGCAGAAGGCTGGAGTCGATCGCAAGGGGCGCCGCGAAGCTCGCATAGTGCGCTTGGTCGCCGAGCGAACCGCCGCTCTGGTGGGGCGTTTCCATGTCGATTGCGGCATGGCCTTTGTTATCGCCGATGATAAGCGTATTACCCAGGAAATATTGATAGACAACGCCGATCGCAACGGCGCCCGTCAGGGCGATGTCGTGGTGGTAGAACTCACCCGCAGGCCGGGGCGCTATGTCAAAGCCGCCGGTAAGGTGGTCGAGGTGCTGGGTAAAGAGATGGCACCGGGAATGGAAATAGAGATTGCCCTGCGCAACTATGATCTGCCCCATACCTGGTCTGCCGCCATCGAAAAGAAACTGCGCAAAATATCCGATGAAGTGCAGGAACAAGACAAGGTAGGGCGGGTCGACCTGCGACAACTGCCCTTGGTCACCATAGACGGTGAAGATGCCCGCGACTTTGACGATGCCGTCTATGCCGAGCGCAAGCGCAGTGGCGGTTGGCGCCTGTGGGTGGCCATTGCCGATGTCAGCTATTATGTGCGTACTCAATCGGCACTGGATCAAGAAGCCCGTGCCCGAGGCAACTCTGTGTACTTCCCGTCACAGGTGATCCCCATGTTGCCGGAAAAGCTCTCCAACGGCCTGTGTTCCCTGAACCCGGGAGTTGACCGTCTCTGTATGGTGGCCGAGATGACAGTGTCGGCGGCGGGTAAGTTGTCCGGCTACAAGTTCTATCCGGCGGTGATGCATTCCCACGCCCGCTTCACCTATACCCAGGTGGCGGCCATGCTGGAAGGCGAAGAAGGCCTGGAAGAGCATAAGCCTTTACTGCCGCACCTCAAGGTGTTGCAGGAGCTGTATCTGGCGCTCGATAGCCAGCGGGCCAACCGTGGCGCCATCGCCTTTGAGACGCTGGAAACCCAGTTCATCTTCAATGAGCAGCGCAAGATAGACAAGATAGTGCCCAGAGCCCGTAACCAGGCGCACAAGATCATCGAAGAGTGTATGATCCTCGCTAACGTGGCGGCGGCTAAGTTTGTCAAAAAGCACAAGGGTGAAGTCCTCTATCGGGTGCATGAAGCGCCATCCGAGCAGAAGCTGACTCAGTTCAAGGAGTTTCTGGCTGAGCGAGGGCTCTCCATGGGCGGCGGTCTCGAACCCGAACCCAGTGACTACCAGGCTCTGATGGAAAAAGTACAGGGTCGCGCCGATGCCGAACTCATTCAGGTGATGTTGCTGCGATCCATGCGCCAGGCGACTTACACACCGGACAATGAAGGCCACTTTGGTCTGGCGCTGGAGGAGTATGCTCACTTTACTTCACCCATTCGTCGTTATCCTGACTTAGTGTTGCACAGGGTGATCCGTTACCTGCTCGCCAAAGAGCGTGGCGAAGCGAGCGATAAGTGGACCCCGGACGGCGGCTATCACTATCAGCTCGATGAGCTGGATCAGCTTGGCGAAGAGTGTTCCAACACTGAGCGCCGCGCCGATGAAGCCACCCGTGACGTCTCCGACTGGCTCAAGTGTGAGTTTATGCAGGACCATGTGGGTGACACCTTCGATGCGGTGGTGGCTTCCGTCACCAGCTTCGGGCTGTTTGTGCGCCTCAATGATTTGTTTATCGACGGCTTGGTGCATATCTCTACCCTGGGCAGCGACTACTTCCAGTATGATCCCATGCGCCAGCGCCTGATAGGTGAGCACTCAGGGCAGATCTACCAGATTGGTGATGCTGTGACGGTCAAAGTCGCCTCGGTCAATCTGGACGACAGACAGATAGACTTGCTGATGGTGGACGAAGAGGGCCGCAGCCAGCGCCGTAAAGGCCGCAGCAAGAGTAAGCCGCTGACCGCACGGGAAAGGGTCAATATTGAAGGAGCCCGCCGCTCGGCCAAGGCACAGAAGCCGGCAGGTAAAGGGAGCGCAAAGTCTAAGTCCACAGGCGCATCCGCCAAGAGCAAATCAACCAAGGCTGCCGGCAACGCCGGGGCGAAAAAGCCCAAGGCAGCCAAACGAGTCAAGAGAAAGAAGTAAATGAAAAAACAGGAACTGGTGTTTGGCATTCACGCGGTCGAGTCTTTGCTGAAACACGCTCCGGAGCGGGTGCTGGAAATGTGGCTGCTCAGTGGTCGTCAGGATGACAGGGTCAAGCCCTTGTTGGAGATGGCGGCTCAGTGGGGCATTCGCGCCCAGCAGGCGTCCCGCAAGACACTGGATGACAAGGCTGAAAGTACTCAGCATCAGGGGATCATCATCCGGGTGCGTCCGGCCAAGGTCTTGACCGAAAACGATCTGGAAGCCTTGCTGGACAAGACGGACTCGCCATTTTTGTTGATCCTGGATGGTGTCACAGATCCCCACAATCTGGGGGCCTGTCTGCGAAATGCCGATGCGGCCGGGGTTCACGGCGTCATAGTGCCCAAAGACAACTCAGTGGGGCTGACGCCGACCGTCAGCAAGGTGGCTTGCGGCGCGGCCGAGACAGTGCCGCTGTTTCAGGTGACCAACCTGGCGCGTACCATGAAGCGTTTGCAGGAAAGGGGGGTGTGGATTGCCGGCACCGCAGGCGAGGCCGACAGCACCCTGTATCAGGCCGACCTCAAGGGGGCTCTGGCCATTGCCATGGGCGCCGAAGGCAAGGGGCTGAGACGCCTGAGCCGCGAAAGTTGCGACACCCTGATCTCTATTCCTATGGCGGGCAGTGTCTCCAGTCTGAACGTGTCGGTGGCGACCGGTATCTGTCTGTTTGAAGCCGTGCGTCAGCGCCTCTAACTGCCGAATATGGCAGCCTCTCTTGAGAATACGGGCCATGAATTGTATAGCAGTGCCGGCCCGTATCTCATGCAACTGCAACAAGGCTATCTGGGTGAAATCTATGGCATGGCGTTCTTCGAGCGCCTCGGTCGGGATTATCATTTTCAGGTAACCGAGAGCCAGTTAACAGAAATCCACTTAACTGAAAGCCACTTAATAGAAAGCCAAGCCGTGTTTTCTCTACTGTTCAAGGTGGAGCAATATACTGCCAAGGCTTTGCTGAAACTGCTGCCTGAGCTGGCGAGTCTGAATGAGGCGTTGTTGGAGCAAGTGCGCATGCAGGCGCAGAAAGAGGTGGACAGTTGGCTTAAGCTTCCCTGGCATGAACTGCTTGCGGCGTTGTGCCTCTGGGTCGAACCTTACCAGCAAAAATATGCCAAGTGGGCGGATGATGCCGAGAGCAACTCTGAGTACGGCGCAGCCTTTCGTCTGTTGGAGCGGCATGAAACCGCCATCTATCTCTACTTGCAGGCGCTTGAGCGCGGTGAAAAGCGCGCCGCGTTAATCCTGGAGCGTTTTCTTGGAGCTCTTTAGTTGAAAGAGCTCTTCAAGCGCGGGAGTTACTGGAAGGTATAGAGCAGGTTGAAGGTGGTGATGGTATCTGTCTGTTTACTGCCTTCTGGCACCACTTCTGTATATTTGACGTTGAAGCCTATCTTGAAGGCCCAGTCCTGAAACAGGGTGTTTTTATAGCCCATATCCAGTGCCAGAGTATTGTTATTTTCGCCCACCTCGGCGGTCAGGTCGGCAGTGAAACTGGTGTACTCGTGGATCTTCTGTTCAAACTTGGCCGCGGTCCGTAGGATCACATCTTTCTCGGCCACAGGATCCGGCGCCGCGTCAGTTTCTATCGGCATGTTGTATCGGTAACCAGGGCCGACTTCGAGACTCAACTTGGTACGGCGGGTGCTGATGGCATCGAAACCATAACCGCTGGAAACCGTGTAGATCTCTGTGTAGGAACCGAACTTGTCCCAGATGAATTCACCGCGGCCAAAGATATAGCCGCCGTTGAGTTTGTAGTTGGACTGCAGTTGCAGATTGTACTTCTCGGCAGTGGTTTTTTCAGAGTCAGAGGCGAAATAGGCCTTGAGGGTTCCTTCCTGCTTGGCGTTTTCCGTGTCGTAAACCAACTTGGTACGACCGTTGAAACTGCTTGAGTCTGTGTTACCTGTGTTGAGTTGAAAGCCGGCCTCAATCTCAGCGGTGAAGTCGCTTGGAGGCTCGCGATAATCCGGAGGCACCAAGGCCCACGCCGAAGTCGGTAGCGCAAACAATAACGCCAATACAGAGGATCTTGTCATTATTCTTATGTCTTTTGCTGTGACTGCCATAAATTTAGCGTCACATAATACCTGCTCATGGGGCCGAGGCAAAGTTATTGCTTGAGTTTACCGCGGCCTTTATGTACTATTTCGCGCCTAATTCAGTCACATTAATTTTCGTTCCTTGCCTCAATTTGGTCTGACTGAGCCAACAACGAGGCTAGATAACCGTAAGGAGCACTAAATGCGTCATTACGAAATCGTATTTATGGTTCACCCTGATCAGAGTGAACAAGTACCAGGTATGATTGAGCGCTACACAGGTGTTATCACCGAAGCTGGCGGTCAAATCCATCGTTTGGAAGACTGGGGTCGTCGCCAACTGGCTTACCCAATCCAGGATCTGCACAAGGCTCACTATGTTCTGATGAACGTTGAGACCACTGCAGAGTCTGTTGAAGAGCTGGAAACTGCTTTCCGTTTCAACGACGCCGTTCTGCGTAGCCTGGTGATGCGCACTAAAGCTGCCATCACTGAAGCATCTCCAATGGCCAAAGCTAAAGACGAGCGCGATTCACGTCGCAGCGCCGTTAGCGAAAAAGCTGCTGAAGAAACCCAAGAAAACGCTGAAGCAAGCGCTGAGTAAGTTTTTCTGTGACCACCAATCACTTGGTGTTGTCCGGTACCGTCATTCGGTCCAGACACTTTGATAGCCCGGCTGGAATACCTCACACGGTAGTTCAACTGGAACACAGGTCGCAGCGTTTCGAGGCCGATTTGCCCAGAAACGTCTACTGCCAACTTCAAGTGATATTGAGTGGTGAACGCTTCAAGAGCGTAGCAGACAAGCTGAAAGCGGGTGTGGATATCCAAGTCAGTGGTTTTCTGGCTCTACAACAGAGTCGCAATGGCCAAAGCCGACTGGTGTTACACGCCGAAAATGTCGAATTGAAAAATTAGGAGACTGTCAAATGGCACGTTATTTCCGTCGTCGTAAGTTCTGCCGTTTCACTGCTGAAGGTGTTACGGAGATCGATTACAAAGATATCGCTACTCTGAAAAACTACATCACAGAAAGCGGTAAGATTGTTCCAAGCCGTATCACTGGTACTTCTGCCAAGTATCAGCGTCAACTGGCTCGCGCTATCAAGCGTGCTCGTTATCTGTCACTGCTGCCATACACTGATCTGCATCAGTAATCGGCACTGTTCTAGCTAGAGGAATTGATAATGAACGTTATTCTGCTTGATAAAATCGCAAACCTGGGCAACCTGGGTGACCAGGTATCAGTTAAGGCCGGTTACGCTCGTAACTACCTGCTGCCAAAAGGCAAAGCTGTTGTTGCCAACGCTGAGAACGTAAAAGTTTTCGAAGCTCGTCGTGCTGAGCTGGAAGCCAAGCTGGCTGCCGACCTGGCCGCTGCCACTGCTCGTGCAGAGCAGATCTCTGCTCTGGAAGCGGTTGTTATCGCTTCTAAAGCCGGTGACGAAGGCAAGCTGTTCGGTTCTATCGGTACCCGTGACATCGCTGACGCAGTAACTGCTGCCGGCGTTGAACTGGCCAAAGCCGAAGTACGTCTGCCACTGGGCGCTCTGCGCACTACTGGCGACTTCGAAGTTGAAGTTCAGCTGCACACTGAAGTAAAAGCTGTAGTTAAAGTAACTGTTGTTGCTGAAGCTTAATCCCGGCTTTTACTAGAAGAAACACCGCCTTCGGGCGGTGTTTTTTTATGCCTGTTTGCTGGCCGGGGCCGACGGTTTTTCCCCTTTCTTCTCCGCCTGCTAATGCCAAACTTAAGCACACTGTCACTTACCCACAGTTACTGGCACACTTTCACTACCACACTGACATTGATTGAGTATTGGCTATCTCGGCAGTCCCGCTCCTAATTTGATTACCGATAACAACAGAGACAAAAACACCCGCCGGGGCGGGTGTTTTCAAGGGTATTGCAGACTAGTGGCTATCAGTTGCGCACCAGTTCCAGCTCTTTGAGCAGGTTGTCGGCATGATCCACTTCATCCATCATCCACAGAATGTAGCGGATATCCACGTGCACGGCGCGGGTGATGGTGGGGTTGAAGTACCAATCTTTGGTGATGGCTTCATAGGTGGAGTCAAAGTTGAGGCCAACCAGCTCGCCCTTGCCGTTAAACACAGGGGAGCCTGAGTTGCCTCCTGTGGTATCTACGCTGGAGAGGAAGTTAACCGGTACAGAGTTGAACTCGGCCGGGTTATCCAGACAGGAGAACAGGCGGCACAACCAGCTGCGGGGATCCTGATACAAGTGCTGCACCTTATGCTCGCCCAGTCGTCCCTGCTTGATGGCATCAAGCAGCTTCTGCGGTGCATTGTAGGGCTCGACACCTGTGTGCTTGGCGACTATGCCTTCCAACTTGGTAAAGGGTTGCTTGTAGAGCGCATCACGGGACTGATAGCCATCGACCATACCATAGCTGATCCTTAAGGTGCCGTTGGCATCCGGATAGACAGGCTTACCCATGGCCTTGTTATAGGCAATGATCGCCTTCATGTAGGCGGGGCGGGCGATGGACAGCTTACCGGCCAGTTCCTTGTCGGCTTTTTCCTGCGCCATATTGGTGTCGTACAGGGTCACTGCCATGCGAATGAAGGGATCGCTGCTGCTCTCGAAAGCTTCCGGCTTGGCCTGCATCCAGTTGAGGCGTTTCTCTTGGTCGGTCAACTCGGTCAGGGCATACATGCCTTCGAGCTTGTCGCCCAGGCTGATTCCTTGCTCGGGTGTCAGCAACTGGTCCATCACGGCGACCCGGTTATCCTGCGCCAGGTAGGCGTCGATATCCATTTGCCACAGTGTCTTGTCGACGCTGATATCGAAGCTGGAGTCAAGTCGCTTGAGACGGGCGGCGAACATCTTCATGTCACGCTCTTGATAACCCGCTTCGCGCTCGGCATCCGGTTTTTGGTTTTCTTTGGCCAGGCGATAAAGCTGCTTGGCGGCGCCGAGCAGGGCACTGGATTGAGCGTTGTCAAAATAGTAGCTCTGCTGATACTTGTGCTGTTGCTCGGTCAGCAGTTGTTCGAGCTCACTCAGTTGCGCCGTCAGCGGCTGTGCGTCTTTATCTTTGGCCAGCCAGTCGCGGAAGGCATTTTCCTCGACCTGCTTGATAGCGGCAATATCAGTGGCGTGGAAGCCATCCAACAAGCCGTTGAGTTTTTTCATCCGGTTGGCCATGCCGGCCAGAGTACCGGCATACTTGATGGCGATATCCTTGTCGGAAGCGCCCATACCCTCAATGGTGTCGATTCTGGCCTGATAGCGGGCGGCTTGAGTCGGGTAGAGCCAGTCGCTGGCGAATCTCAACTCTGAGGTCAGGCGGTAGCGGCTGGTTGAACCCGGGTAACCGGCCACAAATACGCCGTCACCGGCCTTGACGCCATCGGCATTGACCTTGAGGAAGCTCTTGGGCTGATAAGGCACGTTATCCTCGGCATAGGCCGCAGGCTTGCCATCCTTGCCGACATAGGCCCTGAGGAAGGTAAAGTCGCCGCTGTGGCGAGGGTATTCATAGTTATCTATGTCGCCACCGTAACCGCCAACACTCTCGGGTGGCGCATAAACCAGGCGCACATCGCGAATAATCAGCTGTTTGATCAGGTAGTATTCAAGTCCATTGTGGAAACTACGTACTGAGCAACGGTAGTTGTCGTCGGCTTCACACCCTTTGACCAGCGCCTTGCTGTTGGCCTGGATGGCTTCATAACGCGCCAGTGGCTCGGTCGGCAGATTGGCCGTTATCTTATCAGTGACATCTGTGACCGCCTCGGTGACATAGAGGCGCTCGTTGGGGCCGGCCGAAGGCTCCAGGCGTTGTTCTTTGGCCAAAAAGCCGTCGGCCAGATAGTTGTGTTCTTTGGTGCTGTTGTATTGGATACCCCGATAGGCACAGTGATGGTTGGTGACAACCAATCCTTGGGGTGAGACGAAACTGGCGGTACAATAGCCGAGGCCCACCACGGCGTTCATGGGGTACTTTCCGAGATCGGCCAGTTGCTCTGCCGGGATGGCGATGCCGCGCTCACTGAGCTTGTCGGCAATAGAGGGCATTTGGTAAGGTTGCCACTGCCCTTCATCGGCTATGGCGAGGCCAGAGGTCAGCGCCAAGGCTGCAGCCAATGCATTGCGCATGTTCATTCCTTATTTATTGTTAGTGTCCGTTTGGATATGAAAAACAGGTGATTGTAGGTGTAAAATTCCTGTTCTGATTGAACCGGGTTTTATATCACATTTTGCCTGATTGTTGGAGAGTTGGAGATTTATGCAACAGCAAGGTGCCTTTAAGGCCAAAGACAAGCGAAGAGACGTCCAGGTTGACGCGCTCAAGCTGCCTCCCCATTCCATTGAGGCGGAGCAATCCGTGCTCGGGGGACTGATGCTGGATGCAGAGGCCTGGGACAAGGTGTCCGAGGCCGTGGTCAGAGAAGACTTTTACTCCCGTTCCCACAGGCTGATTTTCGGTGCCATGCAAAAGCTGGTAGAAAACGGCCAACCCATAGATTTGATTACGGTTTCAGAACAACTGGAACTGACTGACGAGCTGGAAGATGCCGGTGGTTTTACCTATCTGGGTGAGATCGCCAAGAACACCCCCAGCGCCGGTAATATTCTCTCCTACGCCGAAATCGTGCGCGAGCGTGCCGTGGTGCGGGAGATGATCCGGGTAGCACATGAGATTGCCGATGCCGGTTATAATCCTGAGGGACGCGATTCAGGCGCCTTGCTGGACTTGGCCGAAACCAAGGTGTTCAAGATAGCCGAGCAGCGCGCCAACGCCAACGAGGGCCCGGAGGGGATCAAGACCATCCTCGAAAAAACCGTCGACAAGATTGAGCAGCTGTACAACAACCCGCACAACGGTGTGACCGGGGTATCCAGCGGTTTCTCCGATCTGGATAAGATGACCGCAGGTTTCCAATCCGGTGACCTGATCATTGTCGCGGCCCGTCCTTCCATGGGTAAGACCACCTTTGCGATGAACCTGTGTGAATATGCGGCGCTCAATGAAAACAAGCCAGTGCTTATTTTCAGTCTAGAGATGCCCTCGGAACAGATCATGATGCGTATGCTGGCGTCGCTTGGCCGGGTAGATCAGACCAAGATACGTACCGGCCAGCTGGATGATGATGATTGGGCGCGGGTGTCCTCTACCATGGGGATCATGCTCGAGCAGGGCAAGATGTATATCGATGACAGCTCGGGCCTGACGCCGACCGAAGTGCGCAGCAGGGCCAGGCGTATCGCCCGGGAATACGGCGGTCTGTCTATGATCATGGTCGACTACCTGCAGCTGATGCAGGTGCCGGCGCTGGCCGATAACCGGACCCTGGAAATTGCTGAAATCTCACGCTCGCTCAAGGCCTTGGCCAAGGAGCTGGAGATCCCGGTGATCGCTCTGTCGCAGCTGAACCGCTCATTGGAGCAAAGGGCCGATAAGCGCCCGGTAAACTCTGACTTGCGTGAGTCCGGCTCTATCGAGCAGGATGCGGACCTTATCATGTTTATTTATCGTGACGAGGTGTATAACGACGATTCGCCCGATAAAGGCACGGCAGAGATCATCATAGGTAAGCAACGTAACGGCCCCATCGGCCGGGTCAGGCTGACTTTCCAGGGGATGTTCTCCCGCTTTGACAATTACGCCGGTCCGCAATTTGAAGAGGACTAAACCTCTGCGGACGGTTTTCCCGGCGCGGCCAGAGAGCGCGCCATCCAATCCAAGATTGAAGGTAAGCTTTGAAACCCTTTCCCAGAGCAGAGATTAGCAGCCGGGCGCTGCAACATAATCTGGCCAGGCTGCGTGAGATCGCGCCCGCCAGCAAAGTTATTGCTGTCGTCAAGGCCAACGGCTATGGCCACGGCTCGCTGAACGTGGCCAAGAGCCTGAACAGTGCCGACGGCTTCGGTCTGGCGCGGCTCGAAGAAGCGTTGGAACTCAGGGCCGGTGGTGTAACGGCCAAGCTGTTGTTACTCGAAGGTTTTTTTCGCAGTACTGAGTTGCCTCTGCTGGTTGAGCATGACATAGACACTGTGGTGCATCATAACTCGCAGTTGCAGATGCTGGAGCAGGCCAAGCTGAATAAGCCGGTAACTGTTTGGCTCAAGGTCGACAGCGGCATGCACAGATTGGGTTTTCGCAGCGACGAGTTTAGCGATGTGTATCAGCGGCTGCTGGATTGCCCGCAAGTGGCTAAGCCCATCAATCTGATGACCCATTTCGCCTGTGCCGATGAGCCGGACAATGACTATACCCGCAAACAGTTGGAGCATTTCAACCAGCTCACCGCCGGGTTGGATGGTGACCGCAGTCTGGCCAACTCGGCCGGTGCCCTCTACTGGCCCAGCAGCCAGCAAAATTGGATCCGCCCGGGTATCGCCCTCTATGGAGTGTCGCCTGTGGTCGGTGACAGAGGCGCCAACCACGAATTGCAACCGGCCATGAGTCTGGTGTCACAGCTGATAGCCGTGCGTGAGCACAAGGCCGGGGAGAGCGTGGGTTACGGGAGTTTTTGGCGCTCATCAAGAGATACCCGCCTCGGCGTGGTGGCCATAGGTTATGGTGACGGTTATCCACGCAATGCTCCCGAAGGCACGCCTGTGTTGATAAATGGTCGCCGGGTGCCTGTGGTTGGCAGGGTGTCCATGGATATGCTGACTGTGGATCTGGGGCCGGATGCCCGGGACGCGGTCGGTGATGACGCCCTCTTATGGGGCCCGGCGTTACCGGTAGAAGAGGTGGCGGCTCATATCGAAACCGTGGCTTATGAACTGGTGACCAAGTTGACTCCCAGAGTGGCCGTCTGCCTCGATTGAGTGAGTCATGCCATTGAGTTGGCAAACAATAAAGGGCGCCTCGGCGCCCTTTGTCATTACTGATCCTCGAAACAGATCTCTATGTAGGCCGAGCCCTTGGGTGCGACAAAAGGCATGATGATCTTCTTGCCCTGGGCCTGATGGGAAATCTTGTGACCTATGCCGGAAACCACCACAGGGGTGGCCATTTCAAACTCATAGCCCTTGTCCGACAGCAGGTTCTTGGCGCCGCCGGTCACCATGTTGGTGATTTCCCCCACCAGATCTGTCACTTCTTCATTGATATTGCCGGGATTCTCTCCCAACATATTTTGCATTATCTCCAGGATCAGTCCTTGTTCAAAGGTGATTGACAGCGACCCTTTGGTCTGAGGGCCCACCATACCGATAAGCCCGGAGACATCACCTTTGGCCAGGTTGTCTGTCTTGAGTCTGGGCTTGCCCGGGGTCAACTGCATATTGGCCATGGTGGAAACTACGTTGAGGAGTGACTGGAGAAAGGGATTGATAAAAGTGACATTCATGCCGGATTTGTTCCTCTTGCTGCCAAGGGATGCGGATAGTGCAAGGCTAATCCATAAGTGGTTTGACTCCCGCCCACTGGATCACACTCTTATTAGCTTAGAACAATGGATTTGGCTTTGTGGCGATTTCTTGCCCGGAAAACAGTGCCCGGCATAAAAACCGGGCACAGAGCGAGCTTCAGGAGACTTTTTCGATTTTGGCCGGTAGCCCCTGGCGGGCCGAGGCGCCACTGGCCCAATCCACCAGAGGGTAGGAACCCGAGCGGCTGGGATCCAGCACGGCGAGATCGTTGAGGTTAACCCCGGCGCGGATCAGCGGGTTGGCGGCAACCTGCTTGTCATCTATGCTGAATGCTCGCGCGCCGAGCTCCTTGTGACCAAAGCCGTGTTCTATGGCGATGCACTCGGGATGCACACCGGCGACACATTCCACCAGTGCCAGCACACTGCCGTTGGGGGTGCTGATTTTCACTGTATCCCCCGTGGTTATCCCCAATCTTTGGGCCGTGTCTTTGTTGATCCGTACCGGATTATTGGGGTGCACCTGCCTGAGCCTGTCAGAGCCGATACTCATGGAGCTCATGGTGTGCGACTTGTAGCTCGACAGCAACATGGGCCAGGACTGGCGGTCGAAGGCTTGCCTGAGCGCTGTGCCATCGGCCAGGCGTTGACCATAGCTGCGCGGACAGCCACTGAGAAACTCGCCGCTCTGGGAGTGACGGCGACTGCCCACCTGGGGGTTCCACAGCATCATCGGCTTGGGCCAGACTTTGGTGGGGTTGCCTTCGGCGTCCCTGGCCTGGTTCATTGATTCGAACCGGCCACCGCGGGCATAGAGATAAGCCACCCTGGATGCTTCCTCTTCGCCGAGACGGGCCTTGAGTTCGGGAATAATCCTGGCAACCCCGGACCAATAGAGATCTTCCTTGCCGATGACAGGGACTTTCTCTCCCAACCAGGCGACGTTGGCGGCGCCGTAGAGAGAAAAGTCGGCGGCGCGGGTCAGCGGGTGGCGTGTGCCATCATGGGCCAGCACCGCATTTTCACCGAAGCCGGGCAAGGCCAGCGCCATGGCAATCCGGGTAAGAAAGCTTTCCATGCACACGGGATCGCCATCCACTGTGTGCTCCACCCTGGGTTTGACTATCGGCCAGCGGCCGGTGGCAATCTTGGTCATGGTGCCCTGCCAGGCCGAGGTCCAGCCCCAGGATTCATAGGTGAGGGTGTCAGGCACTATATAGTCGGACAATGCCGTGGTTTCGTTGATAAAACTGTCGATACTGATAAACAGCGGCAGCACCTTGGGATCTTTGAGCTTATCGCCTATGGCGGCGCCGAGCCCGGCCTGGCCATAGACAGGGTTGCCCATATGGTTGATCCAGGCCTTGAGCGAATAGGGGTAACCGTTGACCGCCGCAGTTAGATGCTCGCTCAGCATGGGCGCCGAAATCGGGAACCAGGGCTCCCTGGCCGGGTAGGGCGACTCGCCGGCCTGCTGCTTGCGCTTGTATTCCGAGCTTTTTTCATAGGGGAAACGGGAGCGTGACAGGAATACTCCCTTGGGCTGCACCATGCCGTCAAACTCGGCCAGATTGTAGCGTGGGCCTTTGCCGAAGGCCGGGAAAGTACCGCCCTTGGCCAGCGCGCCGCCCTTTTGGTTGATATTGCCTATCATGGCGTTGAGCATCATGATGGCCCAGGCGGTATAGAAGCCATCACTGCTCATGGTGCCGCCGTGGCTGATCACCGCCGCCTTGCTGCCATGGCTGGTGAACTTGTTGGCCAGGGCCTCAATCTCATCGACCGGCACATCGCATTCGGCGCTGTATTGCGCCAACGTCTTGAGCCGGGCCGATTCGGCCAGCAGGCTGAAACTGCTCTTGCAGGCCAGGCTCTGGCCATTTTGGCCTGTGAGTCTGCTGTCCACTTCGAGCTGCGCCTTGGGGCAGACCTCGGCGGCCATGGGTTCACCGCTGATGGCGTCCAGCACCAGCAAGGGGTCTTCATCACCGAAGGGCTTGCCGCTGAAGGCCAAACCCAATTCGCTGGCGTGCAGATATTGGCCGTATCTCGGATGCGCCTGGTCTGAATGCACCAGGAAACCGGCATTACTGAAACCGCGGAAACCGGCTGTTTTAGCGGCCTTGGCATTGGGAGCACTGAGAAACTCGGCGCTGTAGCGCTGATTGTCGATGATCCAGCGCAACATGGCCATCGCCAGCGAGGCGTCTGTGGCCGGGCGGATCGGCAACCAGACATTGTCCGGCGCCGACGCCAGGTTGGAGGTGTTGGGCAGCATGGGCGAAACCACAACATAGCTGAAGTTGCGGTTGTTGACCCTGGCATTGGCCAGTTGCCGTGCCTGGCGCTTGAAGGGGTTGCCGGACTGCTGCGGTGAAGTGCCGATGAACAGCAGAAACTCGGCATGATCCCAGTCCGGTTTCAAGTGGGCGTACTTTTTCAGATCGTCCAGCAAGGCGCCGGCACCGGCCCGATAGCTGAAGCCACAGTAAGAGCCGTGGTTGGCAAAGTTACGGGTGCCGAAGCTGTTGAAGGTGAAGCGTTTTATCAGCGTGTCCCGCCCCTCATCCGAGGCGTTGCTGACCAACAGCTGATTGGCCTTGGGGCCGTATTCAGGGTTGGCGGGATCCAAAGGCGTATTGAGATCGCGAATCGCCCTGAGTCCATCCACATGGCCTTCACCAAACAGATCGCCGCCTTCGACAACCTCCTTGAGCAACTGCTCGAATGCTATGCTCTGCCACTGGCCCGAACCTCTGGGGCCGACCCGTTTCAGGCAGCGTGTTACCCGATAGGGGCTGTCCAATAACTCCAGCATGGCGTTACCGCGGGCGCAGGCGGTGGAACGTCCGGCAAGCCCCTGCTCCTGCCAGGCGCTGGTGGACACCAGGGCATCGCGCACCGGGGTGTCAAAGTCCAGGTGTTCACGGGCCGACAGTGGATGATAAGGATTACCACTGATACGGATAATGCTGTCGGTTTCATTATCGATACGGGCCCGTACCCCGCACTTGGTCCAGCAGCCGAAACACATGGTATTGGCCAGACGCTGGTTGTCATTGGCGCTCAACTGGCCGCTATTCAGGTCGACTTTGAGCTCAGGTGCCAGCGAGTTGCCATGAATCGCTTCTTGGGTATTTTTGCCCGAGCTGCCATTGACCAGGCCTTTGCCTAGCTGGGTCAGGGTGTGGCTGTAGCCTGCAACAAACAGTCCGGTACCACCTGTGATGGCAGCCCCTTTGATAAAACGGCGTTTACTCTTGTCCATTATGCGGCTCCTTTCAGTCCGGTGGCAGACTGACGTATCAGTTCGGAAATCAGGGTGATCAGGGCCAGCCATAGGCCAAAGGTACCCAGGATCCCCAGCAGCCCCTGTGGGCCCCAGGGCAGTTCATAGAAGTAGGTGCCGGCGCCATACTTGGGATCTGTCTGCGCCTGGATAAGCACCAGCCAGCGAAAGCCCCAAGCCAGGTGGATGGCGGCAAAGCTGCCAAACAGCAAGGCCCAGCGGGGCAGATGTCTGAAGGCCAGCAGCAGCGCCAACAAGGCCAGGGTTGCCAGCACCCAGATAGCGGCCAGTTGCCAACTGGGGCTGTCGCCGAGCAGTAATCTGGCTTCATTGGCGCTGTTGCCGCCACTGAGAGCCCAGCCGATAAGCAACAGGGCAAACAGGGCGAAGGAGCCACGCAGCCAGAGCAGCAGCTGTTTGTCGGTCTCCTGCTTATGGCCATTGAACAGGCGGTTGAGCCAAATCAACATGCCACTGCCGGCGGCCAGGGCGCTGGCGGCGAACAGGGGCGGCAGCCAGTAGCTGTGCCACAGTGGCCTGGCCTTGATCGCCATGGTTTCCATGCCGGTGTAGAGGGCGATGCTCAGGCCGCTGAGCAGGGCAACCCAGGCCAGAGGCTTGAGCCAGGGCTCGCCTTGCCAGTTCCCCAGGCGTAACCAGTATCCCAGGCGGCTCCAGCCATCTTTGGGCTGAGTCGGAAGGGAAGGGCGCAGCAAGAGGTAGGCAAAGGCCAGCGCCGCTGCCATAAACAGCGGCAGTAACCAGGCGCCATACCACATCCAGGAATCCGGTCTGAGCTGCATATAGAAGTGCCAGGCGCGGGCGGGTTGGTGCAGATCGGCCAAGAGTGCCACAGGTGCCACTATGGCTGTGCTGAGGATCAGGCTGCCGCAGAGTGTCAGCAGGCGCTTATCTTTGGCGCCGGGGCGGATAATGGTCAGCGCCGCAATCCACACCGCGGAATAGGCCAGTCCCATCATAAAGAAGTACTGCACCGCCCAGGGTAACCAGGTGATGGCGATATCCGGGGTCAAGATCTCTTTAATGTCCATGGTGCAACTCCTCTCCAGTGGCGGTCATCAGGCTGCGAACCGGCGCTTCGCCGCGGATCCTTTCTTCAAATGCGGCTGTCATCCCCAGATAGAATACGCAGGGCGAGGTTTCGGCCGAGGGCTTGAGTACCTTGATCTCGTCTCTGTGCTCGGCCAGCATGCGACTGATTTGGCTGCCGGGATCGTTGAGATCGCCGATGATCCTGGCTTCACCGACACAGGTTTCGACGCAGGCGGGCAGCAAGCCTGCTTCCAGCCGATGGGCGCAGAAGGTGCACTTGTCGGCGGTGTTGGTGTCATGGTTGATAAAGCGCGCATCGTAGGGGCAGGCCTGGACACAGTAACCGCAGCCAACACACCAGTGGCTGTCGACTACCACTATGCCGTCCTGGCGCTGGAATGTGGCGCCTGTGGGGCAAACCGGGATGCAGGGTGGGTTTTCGCAGTGGTTGCAGAGCCTGGGCAGCATCATAAAGGCGCTTTCCTGCCCTTGGGTCACTTCATACTGGTTGACTGTGGTACGAAACTGCCCCAATGGGGGTTGGTTTTCTATGGTGCAGGCGACAGTACAAGCCTGGCAACCGACGCAGCGGCGCAGATCGATCAGCATGCCATAGCGTTTGCCACTGGTTGCCTTGGGCTTGGAAGTCGATGCCTGGGCGACGGGCAAAAACGCAGCTCCGGCGCTGATGGCGGCGATTTGCCCCAGTAGTTGACGTTTACTCTTGTCCATACAGACTCCTGAGTCTTGCGGTGATTGGAAACCCACCGGGCTCCTGTTGCCTGTATTCTCGGCAACTGGCGCCCTTGGTCTCTATAGTGGTTTTCCACATATCGGGGCCGCTATTGATCCAGCGCAAGAAATTGAGGCTAGAATGGCGGGCAGACTGATGCTGACCCAGCCGCTTGTGGCCGCAAGATTTCCTAACCGGAGCTAAAACCAAGAGATGAGAACCCTGTATCTGCTGTGTTATCTGTTTGCGGCTGTACTGCTCGGCCATTGGCCGTCAGCTGCGGCAGCGACTGAGCCTTTGCCGCTATCAGGCCCAGCCATGACAACCGGAGTGTTGACCGATAAGGCGGTGGTGGATATAGGCGTGTTGGCTACCCGGGGCTACAGCGACAGCATCAACCGCTGGCAACCCACCATGAATTGGCTCGAGCAGCAGATCCCGGGATATTACTTTCGCCTGCACCCCTTGACGCTGGAGCAACTGTCGCAGGCGGTGGCCGCCCAGGAGCTGGACTTTGTGATCACCAACCCAGGTCAATCTGTACTGTTGGCGCGGCAGTATTCCCTAAGCTGGCTGGCGACCCTCAAGAGCCGCCTCAACGCCGGTGAGCCGATGCAGGTGGGTTCGGCGCTGGTGGTAAGAAGCGAGTCCAGCCTGCAACATCTGCAAGATCTCAGGCACAAGCGCCTGGGGATAGTCTCGACCCAGGCCTTCGGCGGCTACCTGACCTTGGTGTATGAAGCGCGGCTCAAGCAGATTGATCTGCCAAGCTATGTGGCCGAGATCCAATCTTTGGGATTCCCGCTGGATAATCTGCTCTATCGCCTGCGCGATGGCAGCATAGACGCCGCCGTGGTGCCAGTCTGCCAGTTGGAGCAGATGGCGGCGGAGGGGCTTATCGATGCCGGGCATTATCGGGTGCTGGACAACCAGGCGCCGGCAGGGTTTGCCTGCGAGGTGTCGACCCGCCTCTATCCCAACTGGTCTATGGCCAAGACCAGCCGTGCCGGTCAGGGGCTGGCCAAGCAGTTGACCTTGGCCCTGTTGGCACTGCCGGAAGACAGTGAGGCGGCCAAAATGTCCGGCTCGCTGGGGTGGACCACGGCGGTCAGTCAACTGGCCATTGATAAGCTGCTCAAGGATCTGGACCTGCACCCATTGCAGGCGCCTTGGTGGCAAAGGGCGTTGCAGTGGCTCAAGGCCCACAGTCATTGGGGCTGGAGCTTGCTGGCGCTGCTGGTGCTGCTCAACGGTTATCACTTCTGGCTCGAATACAGTTTCAGCCGCCGCGGCCGGGAACTGGCCAAGGCCCAGCGGCAACTGAGTGAAAACCTCAGTCTGCTGGAACATGCCCAGCGGGCGGCGGTGGCTGGTGAACTGGGCGCCAGCCTGGCCCATGAGCTGAACCAACCTTTGGCGGCCATAGGCAACTATTGCCACGGCGCCAGTGTCAGGCTGCAACAGGGGCAACTGGACAAGTTGCCCCTGGCACTGGAACAGATACAGGCGGAAGTGGGCCGCGCCCACGGTATCATTCAAAGGCTCAGGGGGCTTTTGAAAAAGCGCCCGCCGCAAAAGCAGTTGCAGCCGTTCAGCCCCTTGCTGAGCGAGACGCTTATTCTGCTGGGGCATGAACTGGAGAAACAAGCGATCCGCGTCGATTGGCAGATTGTCGGCGAAGAAAGCCCCATGCAACTGGATACGGTCGCCATGCAGCAACTCTTGTTGAATCTGCTTAAGAATGCCATCGAAGCCTTGGCTGAAGAGCCTAAAGCCGAGCGAATTATTGCGCTGCGGCTGGATTATCAATCTCAGCCCGGCAAGCTCTTGCTGGAAGTGCAGGACAATGGCCCAGGGCTTAAACAGGATGGCAAGAGCCTGATGCAGGCCTTTACCAGTACCAAGACAGATGGCCTGGGTCTGGGGCTGGTGATCTGCCGCGAAATCGCCGAGAGCCATGGCGGCAGCATCAGTCTGCTGCAGCCGCCTGAGGGCGGTTGTCTGGTCACTGTGGTGCTGGCTTAAACCCGTTTTGCCAAGGAGAAAGAAAAATGCCGGGACAATTTGCGGCCCAAAACAGTTCACCAACCGATGACAAGCGTCAGTCGGTCTATCTGGTGGATGACGATGATTCGGTGCGGCGTTCGTTGGGCTTTATGCTGGAAGGCTATGGTTTTGAGGTGCAGGCCTTTGAAGATGCAGAGCATTTTCTCAAGGCGCAGCTACTGGATCTGCCCGGCTGCCTGATCCTCGATATGCGTATGCCAGGGCTCAGTGGGGCGCAGCTGCAGCAGCTGCTCAACGAGCGTAATAGCCCGTTGGCGGTGATCTTTCTCACCGGTCATGGCGACGTGCCGCTGGCGGTGGATGCGCTTAAATCCGGCGCGGTGGACTTTTTTCAAAAACCCGCCGATGGCGCTCGCCTGGCCGAGGCGGTCACCAAGGCGCTGAATCACTCTGCCGAAATCGCCAAGCGACGAAAGCTGCAAGGTATCTATCAGGCGCTGACTCCGAGAGAGAAAGAGATATTGCATCTCATCGCCAAGGGCTATAAGAACCAGCAGATAGCCGACGAACTCTGCATCGCCATGCGCACAGTGGAGATCCACAGATCCAACCTGATGAAGGGCATGCAGGTGAGCTCGCTGGCTGAAATGTTGTTGATTTATGCCGGGATAGAGACAGAGTTTGAGTAACTCAGATCCAAAGTCTTCGGCGGCAACAGAATGACCTTTGATTCGGGTTTATGAGCGGGATTTATCTACGGCTGTCGTTTTATGGCCGCAGAGGGTAAAATAGCGGCCCATTTTTTGCGTACCGGATCTGTGAATGCCAAGCCCTATCGATGCCAACCGCCGTTTTTCCATTGCCCCCATGCTCGATTGGACGGACCGCCACTATCGTTACTTTGCCCGGCTGATGTCGAGTCAGACGCTGCTCTACACTGAGATGGTGACCACAGGTGCGATACTGCATGGCAAGGGCGATTATCTGGCTTATAACCAGGAAGAGCACCCGCTGGCATTGCAACTGGGTGGCTCCAATGTTGAGGATCTGGCCCGCTGCGCCGAAATCGCCCGGCAAAGGGGGTATGACGAAGTTAACCTCAATGTGGGATGCCCTTCGGATAGAGTACAGAACGGCCGCTTTGGTGCTTGTTTGATGGAAGAGCCCGAGCTGGTGGCCCATTGCGTCGATGCCATGCGCCAGAAGGTGGATATTCCGGTGACGGTCAAGACCCGCATCGGCATAGATGACAAAGATTCCTACGAATTTCTTGGTGACTTCATTACCAAGGTGAGTGCCGCCGGCTGCGATACTTTCATCATTCATGCCCGCAAGGCCTGGTTGCAGGGGCTTAGTCCCAAGGAAAACCGTGAGATCCCGCCATTGGATTATCCCCGGGTGTATCAATTGAAGCAGGATTTTCCCGGCCTGCATATCAGCATCAATGGTGGTATCAAGAGCTTTGAAGATATGCATACCCATCTGGCCCAGCTGGACGGGGTGATGGTGGGGCGAGAAGCCTACCAAAATCCCTATCTGCTGGCCGAGGTGGATCAGAAGATCTTTGGCCTCGATAGCCAGGTTATGAGTCGCGATCAGGTGGTGGATGCCATGTTGCCCTATGTGGAAGCTCATCTGCAGTCGGGTGGCCGCTTGAATCATATCAGCAGACACATGACTGGCCTTTATCAGGGGATCCCCGGTTCTCGCAGTTGGCGCCGTCATCTGAGCGAGAATGCCCACAAGCCGGGTGCCGGTATCGAAGTGCTGCTTAAGGCTCGTGAAATGATGCACAGCGGAGTTTGACCTTGCTGTAATACCCGAGTGGTGAAAATCGCTATGGTGATAGTGCTTTTTACCAACAGATAGGAAATTGCTGTATTTTTGTGCTGTTACGGTCGGTCATTCAGTGTTAATGATTGGCCGTTTTTATTTTTATTTCATTTAATATCATATCCTTAATCGAAACTTTTCCCAGTTGGCACGCCCTTTGAATTAGTCATCTTGACCGCTGACCCGTTCAGCTTAACCAGAAAGGGATGACAAGCATGAAAACTTCCAACCTGACTATTCAATCTTTGCTTCTTGGCGTTGTTTTAGCTTCAGCCAGTGTTTCAGCCCAGGCCGATGTACTGCCTACTCAACCTATCCTCAGTGCTGTTGAGCAGAACCTGAGTCAGCAGGCTCAGACCATGTTGCTCAGTGCCAAGCGCGAAATGCTGGCCTCTCTGCAACAGGAACTGGAGCGTAGCGTGGCCCAACTGAGCGACGAGATGACTCAAGAAACCCTGAGTCAGATCACCGAGTTACCCGTGGAGACCAGTGTTCTGACCCAAGCCAAGGATTGAGGTGCCTATGTGGATAAATAGCACCTTGGCACTACTGATGTTTCTGCCGTTGCTTGGTTACACCCTGATGGCGTTGTTAGCCTGCGGTGCCCGGCAGATACAGTTAACGAGATAATCGGAGTCAGCTATGTTTGATTTGGAACGCACACTCAAGGGAAATTCTTCCATCGTCTGTGGCCTATGCCGCGATATGGCCGAGCGTTTTGGCTGGTCGGTATTCTGGACCCGCATTGTTGCCGCAGTCATCACTCTGATGCACCCATTGCTCGGATTGACGGCTTACTTTGCCCTGGCACTGCTGTGGCCCAAGTGGGTGAAATGAGTATGTATAACAAGAGTCGAAACAAGCACAGAAGATATAGGTTGCTGTCTCAGTTACTGGTGTGGAGCATAGTCGGCGCGCTGATCCTTATGGTCTCTCTGCTCAGCCGCGAGTTTATGTCAGTGGGGATCTGGGGTAGCCCGTTTTTATGGCTGGATGCCGAGAACTGGAGTTGGGTGTTGACCCTGATAACCGCGATGCTGGCATTGGTGTGGGCCGCAATGACTTTCAGTGTGTTGGCTGTGGTGTGCGTACTTTGTGTTGCTGCGGCATTACTGATGTTTATCAGCGGCTTTGCAATGATTTGGCCCGTGCTGGTTTTGGCATTGGCAGTATGGGGGATAGGCAAGTCCAGTCAATGGCAGGAGTAGTGTTGCTGCGACTGGCTTGGTGTCAGCCCAGCCGCAGCAACATTGGATTCAGCCTCGATGATTTAGCCTTTGTTGAGAAACTGGCGGAAAACCGCTTTGGCTTCATCGCTCTGCAGACGTTGGCCGAAGAGTTCCAACTCCTGATGCATCTGGTGTTGTACCCGGCTCTTGTGTGGCCGCATAAGTTGTCTGGTGAGTTGCAGCGCCTGAGGTGGCTTGGAAGCCAAGGCTTTGGCCTTTTCCAGCGCATAAGGTAAGAGTTCCACCGGACTCAACATGCGGTTGATGAGTTTGAGATCCAGCGCCGTTTCGGCATCGAAACTTTCGCCCAGCAACAGCAGCTCAGAGGCCTTTTGGTAACCGACCAACTCAGGCAGTAGCAGGCTGGATCCGGCTTCAGGCACTAGTGCCAGGTCGATAAAGGGCAAACGGAACTGGGCTGTGTTATCGGCATAGACCAGGTCACAATGCAGCAGCAGCGTGGTGCCAATTCCGACAGCAGCGCCGCTGACGGCGGCGACCAAGGGCTTTTTCAGCTCCAGCAGGCAAAAGAGAAACCGCACCGCTGGGTGGTTGGGCCCCAGATCCGGCTGCTTGAGAAAATCCGCTACATCGTTGCCTGAAGTAAAGCAGTTTTCACTGCCTGTCAGCAGAAAGGCACGGATCTCGTTGTCCGCTTCCCCCTGGATCAGGTATTCTGTAAGCTGCTTATACATATCGAGATCGAGGGCGTTACGTTTATCCGGGCGGTTAAAACGTATGATACGTACACCCTGCTCATCCTGAACCTGAATCGTGCTCATTCGTTGTTTCCTTTACTGACGAAATGGGTTTTACATGGAGTTTAAGACATAGATGGCGATATTCAAACAACTGTTTAAAGTTATCTTGCTGGCCGGCATCAGTGCCAGCGCCTTCGCCTCGAACATAATGCTCGAACAAGGATATATCCGGGCCATGCCTGCTTCTGTTCCCAATACGGCGGCGTATCTGACACTCAGCAACCATGGTCCGGCGACTGAGCTGGTTTCTGCCAGTACCCCTGTGGCCCGTGAAGCCATGCTGCATACTCTGATTGAAGAAGACGGCCTGGTTAAAATGCGCCATGTGGCGGCTTTCCCGCTGCCTGAGCATGGCCAGTTGACGCTACAAAGCAGCGGCGATCACATCATGATCATGGGCCTCAAGGCGCCGTTGCAGCTGGGGCAAAAAGTGCCTGTGACACTGGGTTTTGCCAATGGTGAAACCCTCAATATTGAACTCGAAGTAAAATCCCCCCATGATGCTCCTGCAGCGCAAGAGCATCATCACCATCATTAAGGAGAACCCGGGATGCAAATGACATGGAAAAAAGGTGTCGGTGCTGCGGCCATAGTGTTCGTTATCGCATACGGCATCAGTGTTTGGTGGAGTATTGAACCCGATGTATTGACCCCTGAGGTGATGACATCGGAAAAGGGCGAAAAGATAACAGGTTATGCCACCACCAGCGCGCTGATCAATACCATGGAGACCTTGCTGGATAAGCAAGGAGGCTGGTTGTCCAACGACATGATGCCGCCTTCTGTGATGATGGACAACATGCCGGCGTTTGAATTCGGCGCCTTGGAACAGGTGCGGGATCTCGCCTTGATCATGCGCAAAGAGTTCAGCCGCTCCCAGTCGCAGTCCACCGCCGACAAAGATCTGCTGGAAGCGCACTCCAAGCTGAATATCGAGCACACCAGTTGGCTGGTGCCCAGTGCTGAGAGCGAGTATCGCGATGCTATCAAGCTATTGAAGGTTTACCGGGCGCGGATGATGGATCCCAATAACCCGGATGCCCAGTTTTATGCCCGCGCCGAC
Source organism: Shewanella sp. BJSY2023SW007 (assembly GCF_047314525.1). Classification (NCBI taxonomy): domain Bacteria; kingdom Pseudomonadati; phylum Pseudomonadota; class Gammaproteobacteria; order Alteromonadales; family Shewanellaceae; genus Shewanella; species Shewanella sp. BJSY2023SW007. The sequence goes on from NZ_JBKORL010000005.1 coordinate 63,602, forward strand.
AACCTCAATGAATGGTTGAAAGAGGTGCAGAAGCGTTTGGGCAGCATGTCGCAGCGTCTGGCCGCCAGTGTTGGTCAGGAGAGGCTGAATACCGATCTGGCCGGCGACAGTGCCGCCCGTCAGTCGACCCCCAACCTGGCGAGTCAGCAGATAAAGACCAGCTGGTGGCAAATAGACGATGTCTTCTATGAATCCAGAGGCTCTGCCTGGGCCTTGCTGAATTTCATGAAGGCGGTAGAGGTCGATTTTGCTGACGTACTGAAGAAAAAGAATGCCGAAGTGAGTCTCAAACAGATCATCCGTGAACTGGAAGCGACTCAGCAAACAGTCTGGAGCCCAATGATCCTCAACGGTTCCGGATTCGGTTTGGTGGCCAACCATTCTTTGGTGATGGCCAACTATGTGTCCCGCGCCAATGCCGCGGTGATTGATTTAACCAACTTGCTTTCACAGGGTTAATTTATGAAAAAGACTTTATTGGCGACAGCCTTGCTGGCTTCTTTGATGGCGACTTCCGCCCAGGCAGCAACAGTCGTAGGCTTTAAGGTAGGCGCCGATTACTGGAAAGGAGATGCCAGCGGTACTTTCGCCGAGAAAGGCCAGCCGCAGCAGGAGTTCAACTATGACTCTTCCGCCCAGTACAGCCTTTGGTTCAGCGTTGAGCACCCTGTGCCACTGCTGCCCAACCTGAAGATCCGCGAAAACCGCCTGAAAGAAGATGGCGCTATGAGCAATGCCAACTTCAACTTCAATGGCCACACCTTCAGCGGTGATGTGTATGCTACGGCCGACCTGAGCAACACAGACTTTATCCTCTATTATGAATTACTGGACAATGACCTGGTTGCTCTCGATGTAGGTGGTGCCTACAAGTTGATGGATGGTTCTTTCCGGGTGGCTGACAAGGGGCATCCTGAAGAGCGTGATATCGACAGCGGTGTGGTTATGGGTTATGCCAATGCTGAAGTTGGTCTGCCATTCTTCGGCCTGTACGCCTTTGCCGATGTGTTAGCCGGTATCAATGAGTCCAGTGTTTATGACTACCAAGTAGGTCTGGGCTGGGAGTTTGATGGTGTGGCGCTGGATACCCGGGTGCGTGCCGGCTATCGCGACTTTAAATTTGACGTAAACGGTTTCAATGGCATGAGCAGCAATATGCAGTTTGACGGCTTCTTTGCCGGTGTGGAACTGGTGTTCTAATTCCGTTATCCGTTGATAAGTCCCAATAAAAAACCGCCAGCTGGCGGTTTTTTATTGGTTAAGCTCCAGCTTATTGCTGTGCAGGAGTTGTCAGGCCGTTGTTGATGGAGATGACATCATCTTCATTCAGAGTACCTGTGGCCTGCTTCAGTGCCAATATCGACTTGATATAGCCGTATCGGGCGTTGGACAGCTGGCGTTTGGAATCATACAGATCCCGGGTACGGTTCAGCACGTCAACTATGGTACGGGTACCCACTTCAAAACCGGCTTGAGTGGCTTTCAATGCACTCTCGGAAGAGAGCACTGACTGCTCATAGGCCTTGATGGAGCTGATAGAAGCGCCAACGTTGTTGAAGTTGTTGCGAACATTTTTGACTACCTGGCGGTAGGTCTGCTCCAATCTCTGGCTGGCTTCAACATAGGCATATTGCGCTTGTTTCACCTGAGAGCTGACTTTGAAACCTTCAAAGATAGGCACGCTCAGGTTAACGCCTACGGTACCGTTATCGAAGTCAGGTTGATTCTGACTGCCGATTTCTTGCTCCAGGCCCTTGGTATAACCGGCATTCAGGCTCAGAGACGGCATATGGCCGGCTTTATAGAGGCTGATGGTTTCCTGGGCGATATCTTTACCGATACGCTGGGTCAGCAGATCGACACTGTTGGTCTCGGCCATTTTAAGCCAATCGTTTGGCATGGCTGGAGTTGGGCTGGCCGCAGAGAAACGGTCTGTATCCAGAATGTCGATGCTCTTGTGATCTATGCCGGTGATTTCACGCAGGGCTTCATAGCTGTTGATCAACTCGTTCTCGGCCAGGATTTCGGCTGCGGTCGCCAGGTCATACTGAGCCTGTGCTTCATGGACATCGGTAATGGCTGTTAGACCAACAGCAAAGCGCTGTTTGGTTTGCTCCAACTGCCGCTCAATGGCACGCTTCTCGGCGCCTTTGAACTCGTAATTATCCTTGGCGGCCAACACGTCAAAGTAAGCGGTTGTTACCCGGGTGATCAGTGTTTGCAGAGCTGAAGCATAGACGGCGTCGGCCTGTGATGCGGCTTTCTCCGCCAGGCTTAAACCGACCCAGGCAGAATGATTATAGATGACCAGGTTAAGCTTGATTGCACCTGTCAGGCCACTGGTGTCATCAGAAGGATCGTTCCAGGCTTTGTCATAACCAACATTGGCACTGATAGTCGGCAGCAGAGGCGCACGACTTTCTTCAATTTTTTCATACAACTGGTCTCTTTGGGCCTTGGCCTGGAGCACCACTGGATCATTGGTTAATGCCTGCTGATATATCTGAAGTAAATCGTCGGCTTGAACGGCCGGGGCAGAAACTGCGAGCGTTAACGCCGCGCATAAAGTGCGGATCTTGAATTTCATTGGCTGTCCTTATAGACAAACACCCTGTGACGGGCGGTTTCAACTTCGTTAGACTGTTAATGCCTTTGATAAAGGCGGTTTGCGCTTCCCGACGCTTCCCGATACAGCAAAACTTAATGGTTTTGATACTAAAAAATCAACCGTTTTCAAGTCAATTCGGAAGTGTAACAGATTTTATTGGTAAATGGTGCCGGGTGGGTTGAAATTGCATCTTTTATAGCTAAAGCGGAGTGAAAATGGCAGTAGAAAAATTCACCAAAGAGGATGTTCAGGTGCTGGGGCAGCGCACGCTATACCGTGGCTTTTTCCGGATGGAGGAATATCGTTTCCGTCATCGGCTGTTTGCCGGGGGCTGGAGTGAGGAAGTGAGTCGCGAGGTATTTGAGCGGGGTCACGCCGTAGTGGTTTTGCCCTACGATCCGCAAGAAGACAAAGTGGTGCTGATAGAGCAGGTGCGATTCCCTGCATTGGAAACCAGTGAATCCCCTTGGCTGCTGGAGTTGGTGGCGGGTATGATTGCCCCCGGCGAAGTGGCCGAGGATGTCGCCAAACGGGAACTTTTGGAAGAAACCGGACTCAACTCCAGTGCAATTTCGGCCGTAAGCAGCTATCTTTCCAGCCCCGGAGGTTGTAGTGAGCGTTTCTACTTCTATTGGGCTGAGGTAGATTCATCCAAAGCAAACGGGCTGCACGGCTTGGCCGAAGAGCATGAAGATATTCGGCTGCATGTGCTTTCCCGCGTTGATGCTTATGCCAAAGTGCTCAGTGGCGAAATCGACAACGCTTCAACCGTACTCGGGCTGCAATGGTTGCAGCTCAATTATCAAGATTTACTGCAGGCCGATGAACAAGAGAGATAGTGACAAGAAATACCAGCCGGATGTCAGCCGCTTTTTAGCTTTGTGTGGTCGCAACTACGGTCATATTCAACGCTGGTTGCCGGAGCAAGGTGAAGTGGGTGAAAGCTGGCAGGTAGAAGGTGATTTCGGTTGCCTGGATGTCGAGCTGCTGGAGAATACCCGCTATACCCAGCTGGTGAGTATTTCCCGTCATGTGGGGAAGGGCGGATTGGTGCCTGTCCCCAAAGTTACCGTGCGGATTTATCATGATGCTAAATTAGCAGAAGTGTTAAGCAGCCGACAGATTTACCAATTGCGGCCGGTGTATGATTATCCGAACTTACGCATGTATCACCGCGATGAAAAGTACCAGGTAAACGCCTTCCTGGAGGAGTTATTGAAAATAGACTGTCAGGCGCGCCTCGTTTGTCAGTCCTGAGATTGGGTAATCAAAGTGCTGAAAGAGGCAATCACATACGGTATTCCTGAGGACAAGAGTGTTCGTTTGGTGCAGATCACAGATCCTCACCTGTTTGCCGAACCTGAAGGACAGCTTCTTGGCGTCAATACCGCCAACAGTCTCAACGCCGTTATCAATACTATCCAGGCCGTCAAGTATCCCGCCGACATGCTGCTGGCCAGTGGTGACATCAGTCAGGATTATTCCGGTGAGTCTTACCGCAACTTTGTTGAAGCCATCAAACCGCTGAATTTGCCTTGCCATTATTTGCCTGGCAACCATGATGACCCCAGGATCATGTATCTGCATATGCAGGGTGAGCGTGTCTATGGCCACAGGCGGGTGTTGGCCGGGAATTGGCAGATTATCTTGCTCGACTCCACAGTGCGGGGAAAACCGGGTGGTCATATGGCCGAAAGCGAACTTGAGATCATCCGCAGTGCCATAGCCGCCGAACCTGACAAGCACGTGCTGTTGGTGATGCACCATAACCCAGTATTGGTGGACTGCACCTGGTTGGATCAACATTGCATGGACAACGGCGCCCAGTTCCTCAAAGAAATGGGGCGTTACCCTCAGATAAAGGGGATGCTCTGGGGTCATGTTCATCAGCAATTGGATACTGAATATCAGGGGGAAGGTCACAAGCTTTCTTTGATGGCGACACCATCGACTTGTATTCAATTCAAACCCTTGTCTTCCTACTTTGCGCTGGATGCACTGCAGCCAGGCTACCGTTTGCTGGAGCTCAAGCCCGATGGTAGCATGCTCACCAATGTTTATCGGATCCCGGGCGAGCGTTTCGCACCGGATGCTGAGGCCAGCGGCTACTGAGTTTGCTTTGGAGCAGTGGCCCCTTGTGAGGAACTATGCTGCTCTATATTCACGGTTTCAACAGTTCTCCCTTGTCTGACAAGGCTGTGCTTACCCGTACCTATATTGAACAACACTTTCCCGGTGTGCGACTGGAGCAGCCACAACTACCCACTTCGCCCAAGGCGGCGATGGAGTTGCTGATTCAGTTGACTGAAGCGGCCAAGGCCAGGGGCGAGCCACTGGCGTTTATCGGTTCATCCCTCGGCGGGTATTTTGCTTCTTGGTTGGTAGAGCAATATGGCGGCAAGGCGGTACTTATTAACCCGGCGGTGCGCCCCTTTGAGCTCTTTGGTGATTATTTGGGGGCACAGTACAACCCCTATACCGATGAGCACTACCAATTATTGCCGCAACATCAACTACAGCTGATTGAATTTGATACGCCGGTCATTCTCAATCCGGATCGTTTTTTTGTATTATTACAGACTGCCGATGAGGTACTGGATTATCGCCAGGCTCTGGGCAAATATCACTGCTGTGAGATGCTGCTGGAAAGCGGTGGAAACCATAGTTTTGTGGGTTACGGCGACAAGCTGGGCTCAATCTGCCGTTTTTTACACTTATCTTGACAATCAGATCCTCGCGGCCCACCATGGCCTGAACATAAAAGACAGTGTGCGCTATGACCAATCAATACACCTCCGATGCCATTGAAGTACTGAACGGACTGGATCCGGTAAAACGTCGTCCCGGCATGTATACCGATACCACTCGGCCCAACCATATGGGTCAGGAAGTCATAGATAACAGTGTCGATGAGGCCTTGGCCGGGTTTGCAACTCGAATCGATGTGGTGTTGCATACAGACAACTCCCTTGAAGTCACTGACGATGGCCGTGGTATGCCGGTGGATATTCACCCGGAGGAGGGGATCCCCGGGGTCGAACTTATCCTGACCAAGCTGCATGCCGGTGGTAAGTTTTCCAACAAAAATTATCAATTTTCCGGTGGTTTGCACGGGGTAGGGATCTCTGTGGTCAACGCCCTATCTCGAAGAGTTGAAATCACGGTTCGCCGTGATGCCAAAGTCTATGAAATGGCTTTCGAGCATGGCGATAAGGTTGAGAGTCTCAGGGAAACTGGTACTTGTGGGCGCCGAAATACCGGCACCCGGGTACAGTTTTGGCCGGATCCCAGCTATTTTGACTCACCGAACTTTTCGGTTACCAAGTTGACTTATCTGCTGCGGGCCAAGGCGGTACTTTGCCCCGGGCTCAGAATTCGTTTCGCCAACAAACAAAACGGTGAGGTCCATGAATGGTTTTATGAAGAGGGCCTGACCGACTATCTGAAAGACTCCCTTAAAGAGGCTCCGGCTCTGCCACAAGAGCCTTTTGTCGGCAGTATTAAAACCAATCTGGAAGCCGCCGACTGGGCCATTACCTGGTTGCCTGAGGGCGGCGACAGTATCAGCGAAAGTTATGTTAACCTAATCCCAACGCCGCTTGGTGGTACCCATGTTAACGGTTTCCGTCAGGGACTGCTCGAGTCGATGCGTGAGTTCTGTGAGTTTCGCAACTTGATCCCAAGGGGGATTAAGCTCAGTCCGGAAGATATCTGGGACAAGGCCAGTTTTATTCTGTCGGTGAAGATGCAAGATCCGCAATTTGCCGGCCAGACCAAGGAGAAACTCTCCAGCCGCCAGTGTTCGGCATTTGTGTCGGGTGTGGTGCGTGATGCCTTCAGCCTCTGGCTCAACAGCAACACAGATCAGGCCGAACTGCTGGCCGAGATGTGCATCAATAACGCCCAGAAGCGTCTCAGGGCGGCGAAGAAAGTTGCTCGCAAGAAGGTCACTTCCGGCCCGGCGCTGCCCGGCAAACTGACCGACTGTACCGGTCAGGACCCGGCGCGTTCCGAATTATTTCTGGTGGAAGGGGACTCGGCCGGTGGCAGTGCCAAACAGGCCAGAGACAGAGAATTTCAGGCGATCATGCCGCTTCGGGGTAAGATCCTCAACACCTGGGAAGTGGAAGCGAGCCAGGTGTTGGCCTCCCAGGAAGTGCACGATATTTCAGTGGCCATAGGCTGCGATCCCGACAGCGACGATATTTCCGAACTCAGATACGGCAAGATCTGTATTCTCGCCGATGCCGACTCGGATGGTTTGCACATAGCAACCTTGCTGTGCGCGCTGTTTCTAAAGCACTATCGCACCTTGGTTGAAAAGGGGCATGTGTATATCGCCATGCCGCCACTGTTCCGTATCGATATCGGCAAAGAAGTGTTTTACGCTTTGGATGAGCCTGAAAAGCAAGGCATTCTGGACAGGATTGCCGCAGACAACAAGAAAGGTAAAGTGCAGGTCACCCGCTTTAAAGGTCTGGGTGAGATGAATCCACTGCAACTGAGGGAAACGACCATGGATCCCAACACCCGTAGATTGGTGCAACTGACCATAGACGATGTCGATGAGACTGTGGCATTGATGGACATGTTGCTGGCCAAGAAGCGCTCAGGTGATCGCAAGTCGTGGCTGGAAACCAAGGGAGACCTTGCTCAGCTGTAATCGCCCTTGATGTGCCAATAACTATAAAACTTAAAGGCAAGGATATGATGAACCTGAATAACAGAGTCGGTATCGCGACCGGCGGAGGCTTGCTCCTGCTGGGAGCGGCGTTGCTGAGTGCGGCGGCCAATGCATCTCAGTCGATGATCATTACCGTGACCAAAGGCTTTGGTGTTTCTCTCTATGCCACAGATGTTGGCGATGCCAAGCAGATGGCAGTAGGAGATGAAGGTACCCTGTTTGTTGGTTCTCACAAGAGCGGCACGATTCACGCTTTGGTCGACAGTAACAGTGATGGCCGGGTCGATAAGCGTTACCTGATAGCCAAGGGCCTGGATTACCCGGAGGCGCTGGCCTTCCATAAGGGCGATCTCTATGTCGCTTTGGAAGACAGAGTCGTGGTGTACCAGGATATAGAGCCCAGGCTCAGACGTCCTCCGCGGGCACGGGAAGTGTATGATCAACTTCCGGGCAACGGCAGAAAGAGTGCCAGAGCCATGCGCTTTGGTCCGGATGGCAGGCTCTATATTGCTATCAGCGCTCCCTGCAATGTGTGTGAGCCCAGCGCTCCTTTTGGCAGCATCATTGCCGTGGATGTGAACTCCGGCAGTAGTCAGCAGATAGCGCTCGGAATACGTAATGTCATAGGTTTTGACTGGTCGCCACTGGATAGCCGTCTTTGGTTTGCCGATATGAGCCGCGACTGGATGGGGGATAATCTGCCACCGGATGAAATCAACCGGGTCGATGTTGCCGGGGCGCATTATGGTTTCCCTTATGTGCATGGCAAAGATGTGCAGGAACCTGCCTATGAAGAGCCCAAGAGCCTGAATATTACCAAGCCAGTCTATGAACTGCCGGCGCATGTGTCTCCTATGGGGATGCTGTTTTATCGGGGAAGCCAGTTTCCCGCCGAATATCACAACCAGATTTTATTGGCAGAGAACGGCTCCTGGAACCGTTCCAGTAAGGTGGGATACCAGATAGTGGTGTTGGAAACTGATGGCCGCAAGGTGAGCAATCGCCGCACCCTGGTGAGTTTTCTCGATGGTGAGTTTCCGGTGGCCAGGCCCCATTCACTGGCGATGGCCCCGGATGGCGCCGTCTATATTTCGGATGATCTGAAGGGAAACATCTACCGCCTGTACTACAAAGACACTGGTGCAGAAGATGCTGAATCTGAGTCGGACTATGCGCCGAAACCTGAACAGGAAAATGAATAATGAGTGATGCGATAGCCTTGAGCCTGGATGGCGTGGAGCAGATGCCGCTCAGGCGCTTCACTGAAGAGGCATATCTCAACTATTCCATGTATGTGATCATGGATCGGGCCTTGCCTCATATTGGCGATGGCCTCAAGCCGGTGCAACGGCGAATTGTTTACGCCATGAGCGAGCTGGGATTATCGGCGGCGGCCAAATACAAGAAGTCGGCCCGTACCGTGGGTGACGTGCTGGGTAAGTATCACCCGCACGGTGACAGCGCCTGTTACGAAGCCATGGTACTGATGGCGCAGCCCTTTACCTATCGCTATCCCTTGGTGGATGGTCAGGGTAACTGGGGGGCTCCGGACGATCCCAAGTCGTTTGCGGCCATGCGTTATACCGAAGCCAGGCTATCCAAGTTTTCCGAGGTACTGCTCAGCGAGCTAGGTCAAGGAACAGTGGACTGGGGAGTCAACTTCGATGGCACCCTGAAAGAGCCCTTGGTGCTGCCGGCCAGACTGCCGCATATTTTGCTCAACGGTATTACCGGTATCGCAGTGGGTATGGCCACGGATATTCCGCCCCATAATGCCCGCGAGTTGGCCAGCGCCTGTATCGAGCTGCTGGATAATCCCAAGGCCGATTTGCCGCGGCTGATGGAATTCGTGCCCGGGCCTGATTATCCGACAGCTGCCGAGATCATTACCCCGCGCGCCGAAATCGCCAAGGTCTATGAATCGGGCCGCGGCTCAATCAAGGCCCGTGCGGTTTACACAGTGGAAAACGGTGAAGTGGTGATAACGGCTTTGCCGCACCAGGCCAGCTCCAGCAAGATCCTCGAGCAGTTGGCGGCGCAGATGCAGGCCAAGAAGCTGCCCATGGTGACAGACTTGCGCGATGAATCGGACCATGAAAGTCCGGTGCGCTTGGTGATAGTGCCGAGATCCAACCGGGTCGATATCGAACAGATGATGGCGCACCTGTTTGCCACTACAGATCTGGAGAAGAGTTACAGGGTCAACCTCAATGTGCTCGGCCTCGATGGCAGGCCTCAGGTCAAGGGGCTCAAGCAACTCTTGAGTGAGTGGCTGGAGTTTCGAATTCATACTGTGCGCCGCCGTCTGGAATTCCGTCTGGATAAAGTCCTGGCCAGGTTGCATATTCTTGAAGCCTTGATGATCGCCTTCCTCAATATCGATGAAGTGATAGAGATCATCCGCTTTCACGATGAACCCAAGGCCGAACTGATGCGCCGCTTTGGGCTGACAGACAAGCAAGCCGAAGCGATTCTGGAGCTCAAGCTGCGCCATCTGGCCAAGCTGGAAGAGATGAAGATCCGTGGTGAGCAGGATGAGCTCGAAGCCGAGCGGGAAAAGCTGCAACTGCTGCTCAGTTCGGAACGCCGCTTGAAGACCTTGATCAAGAAAGAACTGCAGGCAGATGCGGAAACCTATGGTGATGACCGCCGCTCGCCACTGGTGGTGAGAAGCGAATCCAGAGCGTTGTCGGAGCAGGAGTTGGTGCCAACCGAGCCCGTGACTGTGGTGTTGTCTGAAAAGGGTTGGGTGCGCTGTGCCAAGGGCCATGATATAGACGCCGCCGGGTTGTCCTACAAGGCTGGTGACAGTTTCCTCTGCGCCGCGGCCGGCCGCAGCAATCAGCAATCTGTGTTTATTGACAGCGCCGGGCGCGCCTTCGCCACGGATACCCATACTCTGCCTTCGGCCCGTAGCCAAGGGGAACCTATTACCACCAGATTCAATCTGGCCCCAGGGGAGAGCATGGAGCACGTATTGCTCGGGGATGATGATAACTGCTTCCTGCTGGCGAGTGATGCCGGTTACGGCTTTATCTGCGCCTTTAAGGACATGGTGTCGCGCAACAAGGCGGGTAAGGCTTTGCTGACGCTGCCGGCCAATGCCAAGGCTTTAACGCCACGTAAACTGGACAAGTCCAGACCCAGTTCGATTCTGGCCATTACCAATGAAGGGCGGATGCTGATGTTCTCCATGGAGGCGCTGCCGCAGTTGGCCAAGGGCAAGGGCAATAAGATTATCGGCATCCCATCGGAGCGGGCGAAAAACCGTGAAGAGTTGGTGACTCACCTTTACCTGGTGCCGGAAGGCGCCAATGTCACCCTCTGGGCCGGTAAGCGTAAGCTGACACTAAAGAGCAGCGATCTGGAGCATTATCGTGGTGAGCGTGGCCGTCGTGGCGCCAAGCTGCCAAGAGGGCTGCAAAGGGTCGACAGTGTCGAAGTCAGTGTGGAGGAGCCGGCGCTGTAGCCCGGCCCAAAAGTAGTCCGGCTCAAAAGTAATCCGGCCCAAAAATCACAAAAGCCGCATCATGATGCGGCTTTTGTTTTTTACCTGATATATCAGGCGACTTCGTAATAATTGGGCTCAAGATCCAGCTGGTTTTGGATGATTTGCGTCGCCATCCGTACACACTTACCGCATTGATCACCCACCCCGAGGCGTTTTTTCACCTCGCTGAGGCTAACATCTCCCTGGCTGACTGCCTGCTTTATCTGGGTATCCGTAATTGCATGACACAGACAAACGTACATTTATCGGGCTCCGGTTACTGCTGGTAAGTGGACGTTATTTTTCAATACGCAATTCTAAATGAAAACTGTTATCAATACTAATAACGCTTGGATATATTTTAGAGTAGATCACCCTTGAGTTGGTTATTAGGGATGGTGCGAACAAGTCTCATGTGTGCTCTGCGTCGGCTTACGGGCTTGGATCCAAGGCGTGGTTCTTGCAAATGACTCTAGTCCTTTGCAAGAACTTCCTTAGGTCTTTAGTTAGCAAATAGCACCGCGCCCGGAGGAGTGGGCGCGCTAGAGGAAGGATTAGTAACCGCGGTCGAAGTACACCAGATTCTCCAGTGATTCGGCATTGAGATAGTGGTGATAGTTGCGGGCGAAGATATCGACCACCTGAGACGGGAAGCTGGGCGCCGAAATATGGGGAGTGATTACCGCATTGGGGCAATCCCAGATGGGGTGCAGCGGTGACAGCGGCTCCTGGGCAAACACATCCAACACGGCTTTGAGCCGGTTTCTGCGGCCGAGTTCGACCACCAGGGCATCGAGATCTAGGGCGTCGCCGCGGCCTATATTGAACAGTATCGCGCTGTCTTTGAGTTGTGCCAGCTTCTCTTGGCTCAGCAAGCCTCGGCTCTCCTGAGTGCTCGGCAGAGTGTTGACGACCACATCGGCCTGGGGCAAAAGCTCATCGAGCTGGGCCGGGCTGATGATGCAATCAAAGCCCGCGACGGCCCTTTGGCTGCGGTTCATGCCCCAGACCTGCATTTTGAAGTGCTTGGCGCTGGTGGCCAGGTGCTCGCCGATGGAACCCGTGCCCAGGATCAGCATCTTCATCCCCTGCAGGGTGGCCAGGGGACCTGGGTGCCAGTATTTCTCCTGTTGCTGGTGATGATACAGCGTATGTTGGCGAACTTCGGCGAGCAGATAACCAAACACATATTCACTCATCAAGGGGCCGAAGATACCCTTCACATTGGTCAGCAGGTAGTCTTTCCTAGTTTTAGCGCCAAGCAGTTTATCGACACCGGCGAAAGTTGATTGTAGCCAACTGAGACTCTTGCCGTGACTCAGCAGCGGTTGGGCCAGAGCCGGTTCAGCCAGCCAGATATCGGCACTGGCGATATTGGCCGGGTCATCGCCCAGGATAGTAAGGCCAGGAAGTGATTTTTCTGACAACAACTGTCGATATTCAGCATTTTCCCGGGTGAGTAACAGCAGCTTGTATGCCATAGTATCAGTCCTTGTTGTTTTCGTTATTTTTATGGATTTTATATTTTAATGGATTCAGTTACGCAACTGCTGACCCAGCTGGGCAGTCAGCTCTATCCCTGGCTCAATGAGATAGCTACCGCCATGGTTGCCTGCGTCATTTTGGTGTTCGGTGCCGACTTCAACCGTTTTCTGCGCCGTAAGCTCGGGGCACGCAACTTTGTACTGCGCACGCTGATCTTTATTTTGGTCAACGCCTTTGGTTACGGCATGCTGATAGTGGCTCTTAGCCCCTGGCTCGCCAGGCAGTTGGCGCACCTACCGGCGCTGTGGACTTTACTCTTGGTCAGCGCCACTTTTATCTTTGTCGGCGGCTGGGCCCAGCGCAATAACCAGAGTTGAACACGCTAATCAGAGAGCATTCAAACGAATGATCATTCACTCAAACCAGTGGCGGTAGTCAGTTTGTGACTCCTGAGTCAATGCGGCGGCGGCTTTGTCTGGATAGTTGGCAAAAATACCATCTACCCCCAGCGCTGCCAGCGCCCTGATATCATCGGCATCATCTACGGTATAGACATACACTTTGGCGCCGCGCTGATGAGCATCGGCTACCAGTTCACGGTTGATAAAGCTGATATCCAGATGCAGTGACCAGGCTTTGAGCTCACTGACCACGGCGGCTTGGTTGAGCGCTATCCCCTCGAGCAGTGGCGCTACCGGTACGTCGGGCAACTGCTGTTTTACCTGTTTGAGCCAGAGATGATTGAATGAAGACACCAGCAGCTGCTCTGGCTGGTAGCCGAGTTGCAGTAGCTGCGGGTATTGCTGGATGAAAGGCTCGACGCAACCCACTCCCTTGAGCTCTATGTTGACCGTCATGCGCCCCTCGATAAGCTCAAGTACCTGGCGCAGGGTAGGGATAGGTTCTCCCTCGACCCTAAGCTGCCGTAGATAGCTGCTGCTTTGCTGCGCGAGCAGCCCTTTGCCGTTGCTCTTGGGGCTCAGGCGGCGGTCATGAAACACCCAGAGCTCACCATCGGCATGATGTACATCCAGCTCAACTGCCTCACATCCAAGCTCTAGTGCCAGCGCCATCGCCTTAAGGGTGTTTTCCGGCGCATAACCACTGGCGCCACGGTGCGCGAAAATCAACATCTGCGATTAACCTCTGATAATACCGCTGGTGTCTTTGTTGTGCGTGTTGCTGATATGCACTTCGAGCTGAGGATAAGCCAGCTCCAGCTGGTTCTCCTTGAGCTTCTTGCTGATCCGCTTGTGCAGATCGTGGCGCAGCGGCCAGCGGGAAGACATATCTTTGGCATAAGCCCTGACTTCATAGTCCTGAGTGTGCTTGCCGAAACCGGCAAACCAGACTTCCGGCTCAGGGGTTTCCAGCGCGTTTTCACACTCTTTCACTGCTTGGTAGAGCGCGGCCTCCACCCGGGCTGGATCTGAATCCCTGGCGACCGAAACATAGATGATCACCCGGGTAATGGGATCTGACAGCGACCAGTTAATTAACTGCTCTGTGATAAAGGCCTTGTTGGGGATGATAATTTCTTTTCTGTCCCAATCTATGATGGTGGTCGCGCGGATTTTGATCTTGGAAACCGTGCCTGTGAGCTCGCGAATAGTGACGGTATCGCCGATACGCACCGGCTTTTCAAACAGTATGATAAGGCCCGAGATAAAGTTGGCGAAAATCTCCTGCAGACCAAAACCCAGACCCAGAGTCAGCGCTGCAATCAACCATTGCAGCTTGGACCACTCCATCCCCAGGGTGGCGAAGCCGATGACGATACCGATAAAGACCACCAGGTAACGGGTCACTGTGGTGATGGCAAAGCCGGTTCCCGGGGAGAGATCCAGTTTTTGCAGTATCGTCAGCTCCAACAAGCCGGGCAGGTTGGTGGCTATCATCATGGAAAAACCGACCACAATGGCACCAAATACCAGTGATTTCATGGTGATAGGCAGTGGCTGCTCGACTCCGCCTACCCCGGTAGTTGTTGTCGTCCAAAGAGTAATGCCATCGAGGAAGCTGAATAGGGCGGTGTGGGTTTGGGTCCACAGGCCGACCAAACAGGCAAGAAACGCCAGCAGCAGCAGGGATCTCACCAACCCCAGTGATTGGCTGGACATGGTTTCCAAATCGACTACCGGCTCTTCATAGGTGTCCTGATGATCGTTGTTGCTTGATGAGGTATCACCTTTTTCCCGCTGCGCCAGACGCTCGGCCCGGCGGGCCTTGGCGCGATCGAAGGCGATGCGGCGCCTTTCAATCAACATCCAGCGTTTCAGCAACTGGTACAGCAACAGAAAGCCGAGTCCCAGCAGTAAAGAAAGCTGCAGCTGCAGCAGCATCTGGAAGGCGGTGAAGTAGTAGCCTCTGAATGCCAACACGGCACTCAGGGGGGGCACCAGCAACAGCAGTAGCCACAATAGCTTTTGCAGCAGACGCTTATTCTTGTCGTCCAGATGGCTTTCACGATAGCGACGGGACAGAGTCAGTACGTCTCGATAGAGCATAAACAGCATGATACAGAACAGAATAAAGGCGCCACGGCCTATGCTGTTGCGCACCAGAGAAGAGTCGAGAATTTCGGTAAAGCCCATGACGCCCACCAAGGGCATGGTCATGATAACAAAGCGGCGAAAACGCTGCTGGCCCTCGCGGATCACCTCTTGTGGCCGTTTGAAATGGCCTATAAGCAGGCCTTTGTCCAGTGCCAGCAGATAGATGAAGCGATAGAGCTGATACAGGCTGCCTATAGCCAGCACGCCCATACCTATGGCTTGAATGAGGTTACTGTCGGACTGCAGCATAATCAAGCCAGCAGCCACTATGGGAAAGGGTTTGAACAAGCTGTAACCGGCGCTGATTAGCAGCGCTTGGATGGTGTAGATGAACTTATCCTGGGTCACCTTGCCGACCGGCGCCTCACATTCGCGCATCATGGTCTTGAATCTGGGGGTGAGAATATCCTGTGCTACCAGACACAACACCGCCAGGATGATCCACCAGGACCAGTATGGACTCAGTTCGGTCAGCCCCTGCTTTATTTCCGGTAGGTCGGTTTGTTGCCAGAGCCAGAGACTGGAGCGTTGCAGATCCGTCAACCACAGCTTGCTGATGCTGTAGGCATTGGGTACCCAGAACAGGTGTTCATTGAGGGTGGATTTGAGCCGCTGATAACTGTCGGTGAGCAGCTCATACTTGCTCTTGAGCTTGGCCAGTTCACTGAGATAAGTGTCATAGCCTTTCAATAGTTGATTCAGCAAAGCCTGTTGTGATTCAAGCAGCCGCAACTGAGATTCATTGCTGTAGGCCTGGGTCGTTAGCAGTTGCTCATTGGCGGCAAACTGCTGCTCAATCTGATAGCGATTGAGTCTGGCATCGGCTATCTGGGTCTGCAGGTGCTCTTGGTTGGGGGGCTTTGGCAGTGACTGCAGTATTTGCAAAAAGCGCTCACCGAAAACCGGGTTCATCTTGACCCAGCTTATTTGCTCCTTGATGTTGTCCAGTTGCTTGCTGTGGGACTGATCCTGCTTCTCTGCCTGTTCCTGTAGGGCTATGGTCTGCGCGGTTTGCTCAGTCAATTGCTGCAATTGCTGGCCATATCTCTGGTTGGCCAGACTCAGCTCTGTGGTCAGGCGATCGCGGCCATTAGCTTCGGCATTGAGGGTTTCGGCCAGTGTGGCATTGACCTGCTGCTGCCTGGCATCGGTAATGGCGCGGTTAAGCTGTTCGATAAGCAGCTCTTGTTGCTGCAACTGCTTGCGTACCAGTTGCAGTTGTAACTGATGCAGTTCGCGCTTTTGTTGGCTGATTGCCAGTTCGCTTTCCAGCGTGGTGAGCTGTTGCTCCAGCAATAACAGCTGCGCCTGTTGCAGCGCTTTGGCGGCATTGTCAGTGGCCACTGCCTGGGCCTTTTGCTGTTGCAGCAGCGCCTGTCTGATTTTGACTATTTCAGCAGGTAATTCGCTGTGGCGTTTGAGCATGGCGCTGTTGGCCTGGCTTAGGCTGGTTTCACTCTCTTTCAGTTCGGAAAGGCGCAGGTAGGCCATGGAGGCCTGCTGATCCAGATCCTGATGGCGTTCGGGCTTAAGTGGTGCGGCGGCTTCCTGCAGCAGATCATAAAGATGTTGGCGCCGGCTTTCGAAATTAAGTTGCAGTTCCTGATAACTGCGGTTGGTGTCGGCAAGCTGCTGAATGCTCTTTTCCAGCTGCGCCAGTTGTTGCTCCTGCGACAGGGTTTCAGTGTTTTGTTGGTTAAGACCCAGACGTTTATCCAACCCCAGTGGCGAGTTGGCTTGGGCGGAGGCGATAAAAAGACAAAACAGCAGAAGGCAGGCTCGAACCATAGTTAAATTCAAAGAGTTAAATTCAAAGAGTTAATCGACAGCTCATCTTAGCTAAGTTAAGCGGGTTTTGATATGTCAGCCAAGGTTCTTTTTCGGGGCTTGTGATTTGTGACTCTGTGATGTTTCAAACAAGGCGGTAGCTACCACCAGAGTGCCACCGATAGCGGTTGTTAGCATCAGCGATTCATCCAGTAGCAACCAGGCGAGCATGGCGCCATAGAAGGGTTGTAAGCAGGAGACTAAACCGACAGTTTTGGCGCTCAAGTATCTGAGTGCCGAAGTAAACAAGGCATGGGGCGCCGCGGTAAAGACGACTCCCAAAAGCAGCAGCAATCCCCAGGTTTGGTTGCTGATGTCTCCGGCATCAAGACTGTGCCAGGGGGCCAACACCAGCACGGCCACCGCAGTTTGGTAAAACATCGCCTGCTGGCCGCTGTAGGCGGTGAAGTAGCGTTTGTGCAACAGGTTGCGGGCGGTGAACAAGATGGCGGAAATAATCCCAACCAGGATCCCAAGGGTAACGTCGTTGCCCAATGACGGCTCGGGGATCAGCAGAATCACCCCCAGCAGTACTGCCAAACCGCTGACAAGATCTCTGAGGTGCAAGCGACTGCCGGTAAACCAGGGTTCGACCAGCACTGTCATCACGGGATAGGTGAAAAAGGCTATCATGCCGATGGCGACAGAGGAGAGTTGCATCGCCGCAAAGTAGGTCACCCAATGGAGGCTGACAATCACCCCAAGTAACAGGGCAATAAGGTAATCTTTGCCGCGCAGCAAGCGCAGGCGCTGACGGCTGAGTTTAACCAGCAGCGCCAGAACGATGGCGGCGATAACGCAGCGCAGCAGAGTGATATTGAGGGCGCTCAAGGGAATAAGCCGGGAGAACAGGGCGGTCCCCCCGAACAGGAGTACCGCCAGATGCAGTTCTGTCAGGCCTGTACGTGCTTGCCCCTTGGCAGACAAGTTCAGTCCTCTATTTTGGCAAAAGGTGCACCCATACGGGTTACGGCACCTGGCTCAACACCATCGGCAAATTCATCCAGGGCGTCCTTGGCAAACAGCATGACTACAGTGCTGCCCAATTTGAAGCGGCCCATCTCGGCACCTTTCTCCAATGTGATGGCATCCGGCCCTGTGGTGGGGTATTCCCAGGTAAACACGCGTTTGCCTGTCGGCGGCGTGACAGTACCGGCCCAAACGGTTTCTATGCTGGCCACTATGGTTGCGCCGACCAATACCATGGCCAGGGGGCCAATCTCGGTTTCGAATATGGCGACCACTCGCTCGTTACGGGCAAACAGTCCAGGTACATTGCGGGCGGTCAACGGGTTAACCGAGAAGAGTTCGCCGGGCACATAAGTCATTTTCGACAGCGTGCCTTTGATGGGCATATGGATTCTGTGATAGTCCTTGGGCGCCAAATAAATGGTAGCAAAGTCACCATCTTCGAAGCGTTCGGCGTCTTTGGCTTGATTCCCCAGCAGGGTCAGAGCCGAATAGTGGTGGCCTTTGGCCTGAAAAATACGGCCGTCTTCAATGGGACCACACTGACTCACGGCGCCATCGACCGGGTGCACTATATATTCTGAGTCCTGATACAGAGGGCGTGCGCCGTCTTTAAGGGCGCGGGTGAAAAAAGCGTTGAAGCTCTTGTAAGCTTCAGGCTCGCTTTGGGCCGCTTCTGACATATCTATCTTGTACTGTTTGATAAACCAGCGAATAGCCCAGGTGGTCAGCTTGCCGGCTTCGGCCGCTGCCAGTTTCCCGACCAGGCGGGACAACAGGTGTTTGGGCAGCATGTACTGCAGTGCAATCTTCACTTTATCCAATTTTTGCTTCCTTCAAATGGGCTTTGCCAGCTTAAATGTCGTCCATGCCGGCGCGGAAGTGGCGGGCGTGACGCTGTTCATCCAGACTGGAGATAATTCTGTGATAATTGTTGAATCTGTCTTCGGCAATTTTGCCTTCCTCTACCGCTTTACGCAATGCACAGCCGGGATCGTCCAGATGTTTGCAGTCGCGGAATTTACAGCCGCCGAGAAAATCCCGGAACTCCACGAAGCACCAGCCGACACGGTCGGCAGGTAAGTGCCAGAGGGCAAATTCGCGAACCCCGGGTGAGTCAATCAGATCGCCGCCGCTGGGCAGGTGAAGCAGTTTGGCCGTGGTGGTGGTGTGCTGACCTAGGCCTGAGTTTTCCGAGACTTCTCCGGTTTGTAACTGCGCCTGTGGTAGCAGGGCATTGATAAGAGATGATTTACCTACCCCGGATTGCCCGGCGAATACACTGGTTTTGCCTTGCAACAGGGTTTTCAGTTGCTCTATCCCTTCAGCGGTTTTACTGCTGACTTTATAGACCGGGTAGCCAATGGCGCGGTACCGGGCAAGGGCGGTTTCCACTTCAATGGCCTGAGTCTCGTCCAGCAAGTCGACCTTGTTGAGAATGATCACCGGCGGGATTTCTGTGTCTTCAGCCGCCACCAGATAGCGGTCAATAATCTGGGTGGTAAAGCTGGGCAGCACAGATGAAACTATAAAAATTTGATCTATATTGGCGGCAATGACTTTAACGCCATCATAGAGGTCGGGCCGAGTCAGTGACGAGCTACGCGGGTGGACGGCTTCAACCACACCGGCGACGGTAGTTTGCGGATCGGTCGCCAGACGTACCACCACTTTATCGCCGGTAACCAAGCTGCCTATGGTGCGGCGAAGATTACAACGAACCAGTTGGCCATCATGGGTTTCAATATCGGCATGCTGGCCGAAACGGGAAATAACCGTGGCCTCCAGCTCGGGGCCGAGTGAGCTATCTTGTATTTCAGGAGCAGCCTCAGCAGCGTTTTTCCCACGTTGCAGACGCTTCTGATGATTGGCTTTCATACGGCGCAGTTGGCCATGGCTCAATGGTTTCTTTTTACTCACAGGCAGCTCTTCGCGGTATAAGGTGATTTTGTGTCTTGGCAAAAAGCAGTATGATACACGCTCTTAAATAAAAAAGCCTGAATTTAGGCGAACTGGAACGGTGGGCTGAGCTATGGTTGCGGATGCAAATAACCTGATTTGGATCGATCTCGAGATGTCCGGGCTGGAGCCTGAAACCGATAGGGTATTGGAAATAGCCACCTTGGTTACAGACAAAGAGCTTAACATTATCGGCGAAGGGCCTGTGATAGCAATTCATCAGAGTGACGAAGTGTTGGCTGCCATGGATGATTGGAATCAACAGCATCACGGCGCTTCCGGACTAATTGAGCGGGTAAAGGCCTCCAAACACACAGAGGCTGACGCCATAGCCGAGACCATAGCTTTTTTGAGCCAGTACGTGCCTAAAGGTGTGTCTCCCATGTGTGGCAACAGTGTTGGCCAGGACAGACGCTTTCTGAACAAGTATATGCGTGAGCTGGAAGATTACTTCCACTACCGCAATATCGATGTCAGTACGGTTAAGGAACTGACCAAGCGTTGGCAGCCGGAAATCATGAAGGATTTCAAAAAGCAAAATACTCACCAAGCGTTGATGGATATTCAAGAGTCGATCGCCGAGCTGAAGTTCTATCGTGAGCGAGTATTTAAAATTTGAGCGATCGGACGATAAATCTGTTTCAGGGGGTTGCAGCAGATGGAAATTTCCATATAATGCGGCCTCACCTTTCCGCTGGCGGTAACCAGTGTGAATAGGTAAAGTGGTAAGAGTTTACAGTTTGATGCGACATTAGCTCAGTTGATAAAACAGAAGGTCGGTACCTTTGTTGATTGTCAATTTAGATGATGAAGCTGATAAGTGATGCGACATTAGCTCAGTTGGTAGAGCGGTACCTTGCCAAGGTACAGGTCATCGGTTCGAACCCGATATGTCGCTCCAAATTCCAGACACCCACTGTCTTTAAATGTGGATGCATTATTGCAATGCGACATTAGCTCAGTTGGTAGAGCGGTACCTTGCCAAGGTACAGGTCATCGGTTCGAACCCGATATGTCGCTCCAAATTCCAGACGCCCA
>NZ_JBKORL010000006.1:0-96243 GCF_047314525.1 Shewanella sp. BJSY2023SW007
AATAGACATAAAAAATCGGAAACCTACAAACAGGTTTCCGATTGTCTCTCATCAGAAGGATCGGTCAACCGATCCTTATCTGATCTACATTGCCCGCGGTGCGGGGCTATCTCTATGGTTTGGCGGTCAGTTACCCGACTCCATTGCTGCGATAAAGCGGTTGGACTCATCGATGGATTTATTCATCTCTTTGATAAGGCCGGATATATCGCTCTGCAGACTGGCAAACTCACCCTTGATTGCCCCTATGGTCTGGGCGTTGAGGTTGTGCTTGAGGTAGAGCATGTTGTCTTTCATTGAGGTCAGGATGGGAGGCATCTTGCTCTCGGCACGGCGCATGCTGCGGATCAGTTGCTCGTAGGAGCGGCGGGTTTCTTTCAGCTTGGCCTGGCTCTTACTGCGCAGGCTGGCCTTGCTGATCTCACCGATTTCCCCTTGCCACTCATCGAACAGGGCTTCGGCCACATCTTCCACCTTGTTGATACGGTTGCTGACATCATCGGCGGCTTCCTGGGCCGACTCATACTCGTCTTTGGCCTTGTTGTAAGCCTTTTCCAGATCGCCGCCGTCATGGTTCAGCAGCGCCTGCATCTCTTCCAGTGCCGAACTGAACTGCTCCTGCGCTTCCTGTTGCGATTCTTTGGCGTCTTTGACCCGGTCGACCATGATGTCACGTTTGTGATAGCCAACCTTTTCCATGGCACCGTAATAGGCACTTTGGCAACCACCCAGCAGCAATCCCAGGCTGACCAGGGCGGTGGTGAGGATCTTGTTCATAAGTTTTCTCTTTTCTCTGTTTATGCTTTGTATTTGGCGGCATCTATGATGCACCAGAGATGGGCGATGGCACCTATGATAGCAGGAACTACCAACCACCAGAGGGCGTAACCTGTGACTGTTACCAAAAAGAAGATCAGTGCGGCCAGGATCCGCCCCTGAACCAACTGCCCCAAACCCGGGAAAAATACGCTTGCCAGCGCGGCAATCACATTGCCCGCCGATCCTTGTTGTGACATTAACTCTCTCCTTTAAATTGTGGAAGAAGCGCTGAACGACGGGCCTCGGCGCATGCCTATGCATAGCGCTGGCGTCATTCCCGGCTTCCTTTGCCCTGCTGCAGTGGCAGCATCACACTTTGTAATCCGGGCATTATTGTACGAAGATAGCGACACTAGACCCAGAGGATCAAGAGAAAACCGTGAGCAACAAGATAGATACCCGCAATTTCAGTTTGTTTATGAAAGGCTGCTGGCACTTCCTGCTGCACTTGAAACAGAGATTGCAGGACGATCAAATCAATATCCGAGCCGGTCATCTGGCCTATGTGACCCTATTGTCGCTGGTGCCCATGGTGGCCGTTACCATGTCTATGCTGTCGGCTTTCCCTGTCTTCAAGGGGGTGCGGCAACTGATAGAAAACTTTATTTATCAAAACTTTCTGCCGGCCGCAGGCGATACGGTTCAGGTCTATATCAACGAGTTTGTCGGCAACGCCTCCAAGGGCACGGCCGTCGGTATCGGCGCCCTGGTGGTGGTGGCCATTTTGCTGATCTCCGCCATCGACAAGGCGCTGAACTATATCTGGCGCACCAAAGAAAAACGCCAGACTGTCGTGTCTTTTTCCATGTACTGGATGATCCTGACGCTGGGACCCGTACTGATGGGGGCCAGCCTGGCGGCTACTTCCTACTTAGTATCGCTGAAAATATTCAACGAAGCCGATACTTATGGTGTAGGTACCTTCTTTGTCGCGCGTCTGCCGTTTCTGTTTTCTGTCGCGGCCTTCCTGCTGCTTTACACTGTGGTGCCCAATCAAAAGGTGAAGCTGCTGCATGCCCTGCTCGGAGCCATAGTGGCTGCCTTGCTGTTTGAGGCGGGCAAGAAAGGCTTTGCCCTGTATGTGACTCACTTCCCCAGCTACGAGGCGATTTACGGCGCCCTGGCGACGATTCCGATACTGTTTGTCTGGGTCTATCTGTCCTGGATGATAGTCCTGATGGGAGCCGAGATCACCGCTTCATTGCCGGAATTCCTCGATGGTGAAGAACCATTGGAGTCGCTGGATGATGAACCCGGATCGGCATAATCCGTTTGCCCGCGACTGGCTGGAGGTGGGTGACGGCCACCGCCTGTATCTGGCGCAATTCGGCAACCCGGAAGGCATCCCGCTGCTGTATCTGCACGGCGGGCCCGGCGCCGGTTGCAACCTTGAAGAGTTGGCGCTGTTTGATCTGCGCCGCTTTCGCTTGTTGTTTCTGGATCAGAGGGGCGCCGGCTTATCGCGCTCCGAGAAAGGCCTGGCGCAGAATCACTTCCAGGGCCTGCTCGATGATCTCGAGTCGGTCAGGGAGGCGCTGCGGTTGCCGCGCTGGTGTCTGGCAGGGGGCTCATTCGGGGCAACCTTGGGGCTGGTGTACGGCGGTTTATTCCCTGAGCGAGTCATAGCCCAGACATATTGGGGCAGCTTTATCCCCTCTGCCGAGGGCCGCGATTGGCTCTATGGTGCTGCTGGCGCCGCCAGCCGTTTCCCGGTGGACTATCATGGTTTTTCCCGCTGGCTATCCAGGAGTGAGCGCAGCACTGCGGCGCTGCTGGAAAGCTATGCCAAGGGATTTACTTGCCTCAATGCCCAGGATTATGTCCGCAGTTGGCTGCGCTGGGAGCAACATCTGTCTTTACCCGGGGTGCTGTTGCCACCGCCAAGGGCGCCTAGGGACAGCAATATGGCCAGAATCGAACTTCACTATGCCCGCCATCACTATTTCGAAGCCATGAGTCTATTTGACGCAGGGCTCAATAACTGGCCGAAACAGACCTGCTTGCTGCAGGGGGAAAATGACTGGGTCTGTCCAACTCACTTGCTGCAGGCTCAGCTTGCGCGCCAGAGCCGCCCGGTCGAGTTGCAGCTGGTGGCCGGAGGTCATCACTCGCTGGTGGATGATAAAATGCGTCACGCCGTGGTTGCAGCCCTGTGTGCTATGGGCGACACTGCGGCCTCTTGTGAAACAGAATTAAGGAGTCAGGATTGATCGCCCTGATACAGAGAGTCAGCCGTGCCAAGGTAACAGTTGCCGATGAAGTGACCGGCGCCATAGATAAAGGTTTGTTGGTGTTGCTGGGCGTTGAACGCCAGGATGATATGGCGGCGATGGAAAAGTTGGCCACCAAGGTGATGAATTACCGGGTGTTCAGCGATGACAACGGCAAGATGAACCTCAATCTGACTCAGGTCGGCGGGCAGTTGTTGGTGGTGTCGCAATTTACCCTGGCGGCCGATACCAGCCGCGGTCTGCGTCCCAGTTTCTCGGGTGGTGCCAGTCCGGCTCAGGCCGAAGAGCTCTATGAAGCCTTTGTGGCATTTTGCCGCAGCAAGGGGGTGACCACAGAAACCGGCCGCTTCGCTGCCGATATGCAGGTGGAACTGCTGAACGACGGGCCAGTGACCTTTAATCTGAGTGTTTGATATGTCTGAGCCATCACTGCTTAAGCAACTGGAAAACACCTGGCATTGCACCATCCCCGTCAGTGCCTTTATGGGGATCCGGCCACTGGCTTTTGATGGCACAGAATTTCGTGTCGGTGCACCGCTACCGCCCAATATCAATCTGCATCAGACCATGTTTGCCGGCAGTATCTATACCCTGTGCACTCTGTGTGGCTGGGGCATGCTCTGGCTGCAACAGCAGCGGGCCGGAGTGAGTGGTGATATAGTGCTGGCCCAGGCCGAGATCCGTTATCGGGCGCCGGTGACTGCCAATCCCGGCGAGTTGATCGAGGCCAGAGTCAGCTGGCCGGGCGTGTCACTGACGCCTTTGAGTGAAGGGCGCAGGGGCAAAGTCAGGCTGGAGGTGGAACTCTGGAGTCACGGCCTTTGCTGCGCTTCTTTCTTGGGGGTTTACGTCAGTCAGCCCAAGCAAGAGGTGACCCTGCCCTAGCTGGGATTACCTAGGCTTACAGGTTCGGTTTTAACCTTGTAAGCCTTGGGTGATAAGCCCTGGATAACAGCCTTTCCTTTCTAAAAAATCGAATTTAATATCAAATTTTCTCCGCTTTTTTTCTATTTTATCCATCAGTAAACTGCTCAGCATAGATTGGAGCAAAAGCTCTGACTCAAACAAATTCCTGAATCGAAGCGGAGCAGTATCATGAGCAAAGTATTAGTTTTGAAATCCAGCATCCTGGGTGGTTACTCTCAGTCCGGTCTCTTGGTCGACCATCTGATCAAGCATTGGCAGGAGCAGGGTTCCAGCATCACGGTCAGGGATCTGGCGGCCGAGCCTCTGCCGGTACTGGATGGTGAAATTGCCACCGGCCTGCGCGGCGGCGAACAGCTGAGCGAGCGCCAGCAACAGGCGTTGGCCTTGTCTGATGAGCTGATCCAGGAACTGAAAGATCACGACACACTAGTAATAGCTGCGCCCATGTATAACTTTGGTATTCCGACCCAGTTGAAAAACTGGATTGACCTGATTGCCCGCGCCGGTGTGAGTTTCAGTTACACAGAAAATGGCCCTGTGGGTCTTATCACTGGTAAGCGCGCGGTAGTGATCACTACCCGAGGTGGGGTCCATAAAGACTCGACCACAGACCATGTGGTGCCTTATCTGAAAACCGTGCTGGGCTTTATTGGAATTACCGAAGTGGAAACCGTCTACGGTGAAGCGCTGAACATGGGCCCGGACGCCAACGCCAAAGGTATTTCAGCAGCCAAATCTTCGCTGGCGGCCATCTCTGCCTGAGGCAAACATCTCTTCCACCATCAATCTGAACGCCAGTTGCTTGACTGATTTGGTTCTACTGCCCCGGAGGTGGCTCCCCGGGGCTTTTTTGTGACGGCTTGTCCGGCTCGAGCGCTTTGCTGCAAAGGGGACAAGCGGCATTAACCCCTTCGGCGGGCCACTGTTCGCGATAACGCACCCGCGCAGAGGCTTGGCCGCGATGTTGGCTTATCTGAAATCGCCCGGGCTTGCTTGTCATTGTGGTTACTCAGGTTGGCAGCAGACCAGCTCCTTGAAGGCGCCGCCGTTGAGCACGCAATCAAAGCCGTTGGCCCGCAGAATTTCGCAGCCCTTCTGGGCGCGCATGCCGGCGCCGCAATAGAGCACAAAGGGTTCCTGCTTATTCGGTTGTTGCTTGAGCCAGGTATCCAGGGTATCCAGCGGCACATTCACCGCCTGTGGCAGGTGCCCTTCGGCGTATTCGACGGCCGAGCGGACATCCAGTACCCGAACTCCCTTGGCGATCATCTCATGGCATTGCTCTGGGTTCAGGCGGCCATCTTGTGGCGTGACATTGGTTTGCATTTTCAGACTCTCTATCAATTAGAAATTTTTTAATAAGATTAATCTTATGAAGTTAAAAATGCAATGGCCTGAATGCTGGTCGTTTTCTCGTCAGGGCTGTTTTTTGTTCTATCCTTTGGAAAAGGAAATGATTTGAAAATAGTGTATGGACAAGAATATGCCACCATCCCTCTGGTTGCAGGGCCGCAACGCTTCTGAGCGCCTGGAGCGCATTCACGAACATCTACAGCTCAGCTACCCTTGGGTGGATCGTATCGCCTGCGCCCTGTATCACGAGTCGACCGGGCTGCTAAAAACCTTTATCAACAGCATTCACCGGGGCCAGGCCATAGTGGGCTATGAATATCCCATGTCCGACAGCCCGGTGCTCAGCCAATTGGCCGCCGGCAAACTGGACGACCACTGCGTCGAAGCCTTGGTGGCTTCGACTACACAGATCCTGGATATCATGGGGCGCTGCCGCGACGACAAGGCGGCCTGAAAAGAGGCCAGCAGTGCCGATTTATCCCGCTAAAGCTTTCTTGGGCTTCCTCTGGTTTCTAGTGCTTCCTGGGGCTAAGCTCAGTCCTGCCAGCGGCGGAAGATCAGCGAAGTATTGATGCCGCCAAAGGCAAAGTTATTGCTCATCACCAGGTCGGTATCCAGTGCCCGGCCAGCGGCGCGAATATAATCCAGTTCGGCGCAATCCTCGGCAACATTCTCCAGGTTGATTGTGGGGGCAAACCAGCCGTCACGCATCATCATAATGCTCCACCAGGCTTCCAGTGCGCCGCAAGCGCCCAGGGTATGGCCGGTATAGCTCTTCAGTGATGAAATCGGCATCTGCTCGCCAAATACTGCGGCAGTAGCCCGGCTCTCGGCGGCATCACCGCGGTCGGTGGCCGTACCGTGGGCGTTGACATAGCCTATCTGCTGCGGCGCTATCTTGGCATCTTTGAGTGCCAGCCGAATCGCCTTTTCCATGGTGTCGGCGTTCGGTTGCGTCACATGCAGGCCGTCTGAGTTGGTACCAAAACCCAGCACCTCGGCGTAGATACGCGCACCTCTGGCCTTGGCATGCTCCAGCTCTTCGAGCACCAGGGTGCAGGCGCCTTCGCCTATCACCAGGCCGTCCCGGTCGCGATCGAAAGGCCTGGGGGTCAACTCAGGAGTGTCGTTGCGGGTACTGGTGGCAAACAGGGTGTCGAACACGACCGCTTCTGTGGGGCAGAGTTCTTCGCCGCCACCCGCCAGCATCAAATCCTGCTGGCCATACTTGATGGCTTCATAGGCATAACCTATGCCCTGGCTGCCGGACGTACAGGCGCTGCTGGTGGTTAATACCCGCCCCTTGAGGCCGAAAAATACCCCGACATTGACCGCCGTGGTATGGGCCATCATGCGGATATAGCTGGTGGCGGTAACGCCGCTCATATCGCCGTGTTTGAGCATGTCGCCAAAGGCGGTGATGGGATCTGTACTGCCGGTGGAAGAGCCGTAGGCTATGCCCATGGCGCCTGAGGCTATCAGAGGATCATGCAACAGGCCGGCATCCTCCAGCGCCATTTCACTGGCGCGGGTGGCCATCAGAGACACCCGGCCCATGGAGCGGATCTTCTTGCGCGAATAGTGTGCCGGAGTGCTGAAGTCGCTGACCGGCGCCGCCAGACGGGTGTGCAGGCCATCAAACCTGTCCCATTCATCCATGCGAACCACGGCATTTTGGCCTGCTTGCAGCCTGGCCTTGACACTGTCCCAATCCTGGCCCAGGGCGGAAATGCCGCCCATGCCGGTAATCACCACCCTGCGGCTCATAGCATGCCTCCGTTGACCGAGATCACCTGGCGGGTGATATAACCGGCTTCGTCAGACATCAGGAAGTTGGCCAGGGCCGCTATCTCTTCTGGCTGGCCCATGCGCCGCAACGGCACCAGTTGCTGTACCAGTTCGGGGCTGAAGGCATCGACCATTTCGGTTTCGATAATCCCGGGAGCGATGCAGTTGACCGTGATCTTACGTTTGGCCAGCTCCAGTGCCAGCGCCTTGGTGGCGCCTATGATACCGGCCTTGGAGGCGCTGTAGTTCACCTGGCCACGGTTACCGGCCAAACCGGAAACTGAAGACAGCGTAATGATGCGGCCGCCCTTGCGCCGTTGGATCATCGGCATCAGTGCCGGATGGATCACATTGTAGAAACCATCGAGATTGGTGTGGATGACACAGTCCCATTCGGCCTCTGTCATCGCCGGGAAAGCCGTATCGCGGGCGATACCGGCATTGAGAACCAGGCCGTGATAGGCACCGTTGGCTTCGATGTCGGCCTCAATGACTTGGCGGCAGGTCTGGCGCTCGGCAACATCAAACTGCAGCAGGCTGACCTTGACGCCCAAGGCTTGGATTTCGGCGGCGCTGGCCTCGGCGGCCGCTCGATTGGCATGAAAGTGCAGGGCGATATCAAAGCCGGATTGCGCCAGGCGCAGGGCGATAGCCTTGCCTATGCCGCGGCTGGAACCTGTGACCAAAACTCTCTGTGTCATGCGGAATCTCCCTGCATAGCCTCCAGACTACCGGCAATATAGGCCTGGGTGTCCTGGGGCTGAAAAACGTTTACATTGGCGCTGGCGATCTCTGTGTCGCCATCAAAGATGCGGCAGTCGAACACTGCCAGTCCCGTGTCTTCCTGATAGAGGCGCTGCACCTGGGTCAGGTATTCGCGTCCGGGCAGGAATCCCGGGGTGTGCATGCTGAGCTTACGGCTGCCCAGCAAAAAACCGACCCGGATAATATCACCGCGGGCCTCGGCTTCCACTCCGGCCAGTGCCGCTATGCTCTGGGCCATATATTCTATGCCGACATAATTGGGCACCAGAGCCCGGGCGTCATCGAAATAGGGGCTCTGCTCACTAATCTTCACCTTGGTCAGCAGCCTGTCTTGGCTGTGCTCGACCACGGCGTCTATCAATATCATGGGCGCCCTGTGGGGCAGAAAATCGGCGATATCACGCTCGGCTAAAGTCTGGGTCATTCAGGGGCTCCACGGCTGAAGATCAGGCTGGCATTGCTGCCGCCAAAGGCGAAGGAGTTACTCATCAGGTGATGCAGTGAGTGGCGGCTGCCCTGTTTGACCAGCGGCAGTGCGGGATCCTTGCCATCCTGCTCACCGTCCCACAGATGCGGCGGCAGTTGTCCATCAGGGTTGAGGGGCGACAACAGCAGCCAGCAGAATACCGCTTCCAATGCCCCGGCGGCGCCCAGTGCGTGGCCGGTCAAGGGCTTGGTGGAACTGCAAGGCGGCAGTGCTTCGGCAAATACCGAGTGCATGGCGCGGCTTTCCATGGCGTCATTCTTGGGGGTGGCAGTGCCGTGTAGATTGACATAGTCGATGTCATCAGGCGTCAGCCCAGCTTGCTTGAGTGCCATCTTCATGGCGGCAATCGCACCGTTGCCCTCGGGATGGGGCGCCGAGATATGGTGGGCATCGGCCGACTCGCCGACACCGGACAGCAGCACCTGGCCGTTTCCTCTCTCCAGGGTAAACAGCGCCGCGCCTTCACCTATGTTGATGCCGTCGCGGTTGGCGCTGAATGGATTGCAGTGCCCCTTGGAGACAGACTCCAGTGCATCGAAGCCGTTTAGGGTCAATTGGCACAGGCTGTCGACCCCGCCGACTATCACCATGTCGCACAGTCCGGCATGCAACAGCCGTTTACCGGCGGCAAACACCTTGGCGCTGGAGGAGCAGGCCGTCGACAGTGTGTAACAGGGGCCGCTCAGCTTGAACCAGGCTTGCAGGAAGCGACTGGTGCCCCCCAGCTCCTGCTGAAAATAGTGGTAATCCGAGGGGAAATGGCCGTGGCGATTGCGGTACTCCAGTGCCTCTTCGCCCTTGGAGATCCCTGAGGTGCTGGTGCCTATGACAACCGCGATGCGCTCCTTGCCATATTTGGCCTTGGCGGCTTCCACCGCCGGGGTAATTTGCAGCGCGGCGCACAGCAACAGGGCGTTGTTACGACAGTCATAGTCGGCAAACTCGGCGGGAATGGCAGGTAACTCGGTGTTCACTACCCCGACTATGGCCGGCCGTTCAAACAACAGGTTGTCGCGGCTGACCATGCCGCGGCTGTCACCGGCGAGCAAGGCGTTAAGCACCTCGTCGGCCCGGTTGCCGAGAGGGGTACAAAAACCCGCATGATTTATGGCTGTAGTTGTCATATCTCTGTTTTGGGATCCGGCCCTGTATTCATTACAGGGGCTTAATGTTCAGTTTTAAATCGGCCTGCGGCATGTTCATGGCCACTTCCGCATGCCAGATGTCGGGGCTGGAGTAACTTATCCGCATCAGCTCGCGATTGTCATTGCTCAGCAATACCCGGCACAGGACGGCGGCGCAATCTTCCAGTTTCACCCTGGCGCCATCCAGATAAGCGTTCAGCTTTTCCTCCGGCCAATAGATGAGCTGCAACAAGGCCAGCAGATATTCTGCTTTAAACTCATTGCCGAGCAGCACACTCTGCTCGCTGGTCAGTGTATGTCCATCGTAGATCAAGGTAAACAGTGCTTGGCCCAGAGGTGCCAGCCCCACCACAGTCATCTGCTGCGGCTGCAGTTCCAGTTGGCTGATAAGCTCATGGCTCTGCTCCCCTCGTTGCAGCCGCACCTGCTGGCTGAGACTGAGCGTTTGCTCCAAAGTTTGAGCTTGAACCGAGCCACCGCCCTGGGGCTCATCTGGCTGCTTTGAGCCATTGGCAGCCTTGGTATCAGAGGTTTGTCCCTTGGGCGCGGCCTGGTTCAGCGGCAGCGGCGCCAGACAATAACTGACATCCTTTGCCAGGGCAACGCAGGTTTGGCGATACAATATTTGGCTGCAGCCGCCCAGGCCAACCAGCACAGTGGCAAGCAGCAGCATGCGGGTGACAGCGGTTGTCATAAGGCTTCCTCGACAGCGTCGCGGCAGAGGTTCACCACCAGATCCAATCTGCGCCGGGATTCACTGACAAAGGGGTTGTTGCTGTCCCAGGCGTAGCCCGCCAGGATAGAGCAGATCATCTGTTTTATTTTGGGATTGGCGTCTTCAAAGAAGATCACTTCCTGGAATCTGCCGTCATACCAGGCTTCCACATAGGTGCGGAAGGTGTTGACCCCCAGCATCAAGGGCTCGGCATAATTCTGCTGCCAGTCTACCGCTTCCCCCTTGAGCTGGCGTACCAGACAGTCGCAGGCCAGGCTGGCCGAGTGCATGGCTATGGTCACCCCGGAGGAGAATACCGGGTCGAGAAACTCACCGGCATTGCCCAGCAGGGCAAACTTGTCGCTGGCCAGGGTGCTGACATTGGCCGAATAGCCCTTCAAGGTGGCGCAGTCGCGGATCACTCTGGCGTCCTTAAGCAGCGCCTCCAGCCCTGGCTCTTCATTGACTATGGTGCGCAGTTGCTGCTCCAGGCTGCCTTCGAGTCTTGCCAGCAGGTGCGGTTCGGCCACCACCCCCAGCGAACAGGTGCCGTTACTGAAGGGGATCAACCAATACCAGATATCCTTGTTGCGCGGATGCACGCTGATAAGGATCTTGTTGCGGTCAAACTCCGGGTCGCTGATATTGTCCTCAATATGGGTAAAGATGGCCGAGCGGGCCGGCAGGCTGGAGGGGCATTCCAGCTGCAGCAATCTTGGCAGTACTCGGCCAAAGCCACTGGCATCCAGCAGATATTTGGCCTGCACTGAATAGACTCGTCCATTTTCGTCTGCCACTGTCAGCCGTGGCTCTGCGCTGAGATCCACCGCGGTGACCGTCTGGCCATAACGTATCTCTACCCCTTGGGTACTGGCGGTGTCGGCCAGCAGTTT
Source organism: Shewanella sp. BJSY2023SW007 (assembly GCF_047314525.1). Lineage (NCBI taxonomy): Bacteria > Pseudomonadati > Pseudomonadota > Gammaproteobacteria > Alteromonadales > Shewanellaceae > Shewanella > Shewanella sp. BJSY2023SW007. The sequence goes on from NZ_JBKORL010000006.1 coordinate 11,124, forward strand.
GTCGAACTGGCCTCGGGGAACCTGAAAGGTGGTGCCGGGGCCCGGGGTAAACTTGTCACTGAAATCAAAGGTGGTGTAGCGACCGTTGCGCCGAAAGGCGGCGCCGTTTTTAAACTGAAACCCTGCCTCGGCTACGGCTTCTGTCATCCCAGCCTGCTCCAGCACTGTCATGCAGCAGGGCAGCAGGCTCTCTCCGATGGAAAAGCGTGGAAATTGGGCTCGCTCCAGCACCAGGGCATCTACTCCTTGTTGTTTCAGCAGACTGGCCGCGACCGAGCCGGATGGCCCAGCACCGATAATTACCACATCGACTTGTTCCACGGCATTGGCAGTGTTCACTTTGCATTCCTTGTAAGAGTTGAGGTTAGGGGAGCGAGTAACAGGGTAAAACCTATGCCCAGCGCCAGGGTTATACCAAAGGCGGCAATGGCATAGGTGTCACTCAAAGCCAGCAGGCCAAAGGCCAGCAGGGTGGAGGCGGCAGACATCAGCACCGCCAACATCACGCCACTGGGATGCTGTTTGGCTTCGGCAAAAAACAGGCTGTAGTCCACGCCTATGCCGAACACCAACACCAGTGCCAGGGCATGAAACAGGGTCAAGCCGCTGCCGAGCCAGCCAAGGGCGCCCAGAGTCAGAATTGCCGCCAGAGTCGGCACCAGCGCCACCCAAAGGCCGCGGCGCAAACCAAAGCGCCAGCTGAAAATCACCGCCGCCAACATCAGTGCCAGTGCCAGCATCAGCAGGGTCAATTGACGGTATTTGGCCATCAGCGCCGAGATATCGGCGACCTTGTCGACCAACTGCACGCCCGGGTTGCTGCTTGCCAGCTGCTTGAGGGCGTCGAGATCGCGGATGCCGCCGAGCAGCACTATGGCGGCGTGAGCCGTTATTCCGTCAGTGGGGGCGAGGTAGAGGTCACTCAGCCCTGAGGATTTAGCCCCTTCACTGGCGAGCCAGTCTGTGGCCGAGAGCGGCTGGAATTCGGCCCATTGCCTCGAGAGCGGCCCGGCCAACTCGGCATTCAGCCCCAGGGTGTCCAAAACCTTGTCTGTTTGGCGATAGATAAGCCCCTGCAGCTGATGATCTTGCTGCTGGCGTTTGATGCTCGGCAAATAGCGGGCGATATTCACGCTGTTGCCGAGTTTGCCTTCAGCAATTAAACGCTCGAGCCCGGGCGCCAGCAGTTCGAGACGTTGCAGCATCTCCTCGGCGCTGTCACCCCGGATCAGCAGGAACTGATTGTCCGTGCCGCCACTCAGCAGTTGCCTGAGAGCATTTTCCGGCTCGCTGACCGCTGGTGGGCTGCTCTGTAGTGCCCGGATATCATCGTTGGCCTTGAGATAAATGCCGCCAAACAGCAGCAGTAACCCCAGTGGCAGCAGGATTAATAGACTGCTGCGCCGACCGAGAGCTTGCCAGAGACTCAGTAAGCGGCCAGCCAGCGCCAGGCGGCTGTCTCCGGCAAGCAAAGGGCTGGAGGCTATGGCCGGATACGCCAGCAGCAGTGTCAGCCAGGTGAAAATCAGCCCGCTGGCACAAAACACGGCCACCTGTTGCATGCCGGGAAAAGGCGCCAGGCCTATGCCCAGGTAAGCGCCGACACTGGTGATCAAGGCCAGGGTCACGGCCGGGAATATCAGGCCAATCACCTGCCTGGGAGAAGCCTTGGGATGTTGCAAGCGCTCGCAGTAGAAGTGAAAGCTGTAGTCGATGGCGATACCGATAAGGCTGGTGCCGAACACCAGCGTCAGCAGATGCAGTTCGCCAAACAGTGTCAGGGTAGTGACCGTCGCCGCCAGGAATCCGCTGCCCAGGGTGAGCAGTGCCACCGTCAGCGGCATCAAGGAGCGAAACGCCAGCAGCACCAGCAGGATCACTCCAAGCAGGGAGACTAATCCGATACGGTTGATCTCGCTCTTGGCCGATTCTGTGGCGGCCGCGGCATGAAACAGGGCGCCGGCCTTGAGCACTCGAATATCTTGCGGCAGAGGTGCCAAGGCTTGCTCCAGCGCCTTGAGCTGGATTGCCTGTTGCTGCGGGTTAAAGGCGCTGCCTATGCCCTCGGCCATCACTATGGCTGCATACTGGCCTTGCGGCGTTGGCGCCAACAGTATGCCCTCGGCCTGGGTGAGACTGCGGCCCTCGGCCAGCGACTTGAGCCAGTCGGGGAACAGCAACAGCGGATCTTCGGCAATCAGCTCGCTGCCGGCGGTGCCAAAGGCGCTGTAGAGCTGTTGCTGCGCGTTTTGAATCAGAGTGGTTAATTCACCGCTAGCGAGTTGCTGCCTCTGGCTGTCACTGAGCAGCCCCATGCGATAGGGGAAATAGAAACGCCCCAGGGCGCTGAAATTGTCGGCCTCGGCGCTGCGCACTCTCTTAAAGGCGTTTTGCTCCTTTTTCAGCGCACTTTGCAGCTGTTTGCCGGCGTCGATCGCCTGAGGCTTATTCTTGGCAATCAGGCCGATATACACTTGATTGCCCAGTTTCTGCTCCATGCGTTTCAGCGCCGCTTCGGCGAGCGGATCTTCCTGCACCTTGGGCAGCATGGCGAGAATGTCGCTCTGAATACGGCCGCCCTGTTGCCACTGCCAGACGCCAAGCAGAATAAGCAGCGTCAGCAGCCCCAGCCACAACAGCAGGCCAACCGGCGCCGAGAGCCCGGGACGAGAGCGCTCAGGGCGAGGCGACATCAGGGGGCCACCTCGGGAAAGAAGCGAGCGCGCTCGCTGTCATTGAGTGGTGATTTATCCAGTTCAGAGAAGAATATCTGGCTGATATCGCCGTTCTTGGCCAGCAGGGTCAGAGATTCGAGATCCTTATTGCCTTCGAGCACCATTTGCGGCAGCAGAGCCGCCATTGTCTGCTCCTTGGCCTTGAGTCCCAGTTGCCAATGACCCGCTTGGTCATTGAGCAGATAGAGTTCAAACCCTTGGCTCAATGCCTGAATATCACCGGAGAGCAAGGATTGCATCATGCGCGGCAGCATTTCAGCCATGGCCGCCGGGCCGGTATCGGCCTTGGTGACACTGAGCTTGCCCTGGCTGTCCTGCTGGATAAGCTCGCCCTGTTTCAGCAGCAAGAGGTTGCCAAAGGGAGTCTGCTGTTGCCAGAGCATGCCCAGCTCTCGCTGATACAGAAATTCGCCGCTGCTGCGAAGTGGCTGCTTCAGCACCCTGAGCCAGCGCACCTGCTCAAACTGGCCTCGGCTGCTGTCGCTGAGAGCCATCTTAGTGCTTAACTGCTGCAGAGCCTGCTCTGTGGCCGCCCTGGCAAAGAGTTTGTCGAATGCCTGCGCCTCCGGCCTGATTTTTCCCTTGGCTTCGGCGGCCAATACTGCCACCGGCTCTGTCTGAGTGTTATCAGCCGCCACTTTTGCCAATGCCATAGTGGCTGGCGCCATTTCTCCCAATACCATAGTGGCTGGCGCCACTTCCCCTAAAGCCATGTTGCTGCAAGCGGCGCCAAACCAAACCAGTCCCAGCAGCCCAAGCAGTGTGGCTGGCTGCCGAGTGAGCCGAAAGCCGCAGGCTGAAGGTTTCATGACTTGGCCTCGGCGGCCGCGATAAAGGGCGTCAGGCGCTCGCGGAACACCGGCGGGGTCACCAAGCACAGTTCCTGAGTCTGCATATCCACCGCGGCCTGTATGGTGTAGCCCTTGGTGAGGCGCTCACCGCTGGCGGCGTCGCAAATCTGGTAGTTGATCTTCAGCCGATTTTCCCACTCAACCAAGGCGGCACTCACCCGGATCTTCTGCTCGAAACGGCTGGGTTTGACGTATTTCAGCTGCAGATCCACTATCGGCCAGGCGTAACCCGACTCCTGCATCCGCCGGTAGCCGTAGTCGAACCTGTCCAGCAGCTTGCAGCGGGCTATTTCAAAATAACGCAGATAGTTGCCGTGCCAGGTAATGCCCATGGAATCGACATCGTGGAAGGGGATCTCCAGCTCTATTTCAGTGCTGAGGATAGCTTTCATCGGCACACCTCCCACTCCCCGGCTTGGATCTTGGCCAGGGTTTGCCGCAACAAGGCTTCCAGCGGCCTGTCTTCAATCAAGAGTTCAAAGTCGGCTTCCAGCTGCGCCAGGGTGGTAGCTACTGACTCGGTCAGCGACTCCCGTTCCAGTTCACCGGCGAGCAGGCGCAGGCGGATCCCCTGACTCATGGCCAGCAGTGCGGCAGCGGCCACCTGCTCGGTCAGTTCCAATACCCGCAGGGCATCACGGGCGGCAATGGTGCCCATGCTGACCTTGTCCTGGTTGTGGCACTCGGTAGAGCGTGAGAACACGCTGGCGGGCATAGTGTGTTTCAGTGCCTCGGCGGTCCAGGCCGAGCAACCTATCTGCACTGCCTTGAAACCGTGGTTGATGGGGCTGCGCTCGCCCTGGCTGGCCGACAGGTTGGCCGGCAGGCCGTTGTTGAATTTGGGATCCATCACCAGAGCCATCTGCCTGTCCAGCAGATCCGCCAAATTGGCCACCGCATTCTTGAGGCTGTCCATGGCAAAGGCGATATGGCCGCCATAGAAGTGGCCACCATGGAGAATATGTTCCCCCTCGCCGTCCACTATCGGGTTGTCGTTGGCGCTGTTGAGTTCGGTCTCGATAAACTGGCGCATAAAGGGCAGGGCATCGGCCAAGACCCCAATAATGTGCGGCGCGCAGCGAATCGAATATCTGTCCTGTAGTCTATCTGAGTTACGTGGGTGCTCGTGGTGGTTGAGGTCTTCACGGATCCAGGCCGCGACCTGGTTCTGCCCAGGATGTGGCTTGGCGGCAAACAGTATCTCGTCGAAATGGTTGGAGTTGCCCTTGAGCGTCAGTGAGGCCATGGCGGTAATGCGGGCGCACAGGCGGCTCAGGTACTCGGCCCTGTCATAGGCCAGACAAGCCAGCGCCGTCATCACGGCGGTGCCGTTCATCAGTGCCAGGCCCTCTTTGGGCCTGAGCTTGAGGGCGCTGATCCCAAGTTCAGCATAGACCTCGCTGGTGGCGCGGCGCTGTCCTTGATAGAAGACCTCCCGCTCGCCAACCAGTACGGCGGCCAGATAAGACAGTGGCGTGAGATCGCCGCTGGCACCCACAGAGCCTTCCTCCGGGATCACCGGTACTATGTTGAGGTTCAGCAGCAGGGCTATGCGTTCCAGCAGCTCATAGCTGACACCGGACTTACCCACGGCCAGTGAGTTGAGGCGACAGGCCATCACGGCTCTGGCCTGGGGGATCTCCAGCACCTTGCCCATGCCGCAGCCATGAAAGCGCGACAGATGCAGCGGCAGCTCGTGTACCAGATCCGGGCCGACATTGACGGTACAGGAATCGCCGTAGCCTGTGGTGACCCCATAGACCACGCCTTCTTCATGAAGCAGGCTGTCGATAAAGCGGGCGCCGCGCTGGATATAGTCACGGTACTCTGCACTGGCGTTGAGGGTCACCGGCGCTCCTTTGGCGATGGCGACCACCTGTTCCAGTGTCAGTGATGTTTGGCCGAAGCCGACCGTCTTGGTGGCCTTAACTGTTGCGCTCATGAATTGTCCTTGGGGCGGTCAGCAACTTGGTCCTGCCGCCAAAAATCGAAAAAGTTAAACCACTGCAGTGGTGCCTTGCGGGCAAAATGTTCCAGTCGCTGGGCATAGAGGCCTGCTGCCTGTTGCAGTCGCTGCTGCCGCTCGGCTCTCGGGCCTTTGAGGCTCTGCTCGAAGGGCTCGAGCCAGACTTTATAGCCCTGCTGCTCCCGCAGGCAGAACATGGTGTAGATGGGGCAGTCCAGCAGACCGGCCAGAATAAAGGGGCCCTGGGGGAAGGGCGCCATCTCGCCGAGGAATGGCACTTTTACCGTACGACCCGGGCTGTGGCTGGAGGTGCGATCGGCGGCAATCACCACCAATTCACCGGCCTCGACCTTGCTTTGCAACAACATGGAGGTGGCCGGGTTGAGTTCGGTGACCTGAAGTAAGTTGAGTTCACTGTCCGGGTTCAGCTGCTTGAGCACCCGGTTGAAGTTTTCGGCATTGCGGGTCATCACCATCACATTGACTTTCACCTTGCGCTGGTGAATGGAGATGGCGCGGCACAGCTCGATATTGCCAAGGTGGGACACCAGCAACACGGCTCCCTGGCCGCTTTGTAACTGCTCGGCCAACTGTTGACGGTCGCTGAACTCCACCTGCTGCAAGCGAATGCGATCGCACCAGGCATCGATGCGATCCAGCGCGGCATTGCCGAAGGCGAAGAAGTGGCGCAGGCTGTCGCGCCAAGTCACTGGCTGACCGAGGCTCGGGTGCTGTGGCTCCAGTGTCTGCACCCGCTTTAGAAACGCTTGTGACGCCTCGCGGGCCTGTCGCCCCGTGATAAAGAAGTAACAGATCACTGGGTACATGATTACCCGTGCCAGCCAGTGGCCGCCGAAACGATAGCTTTCGGCCAGCAGCTTGATACCCCAGTAGCTGCCCCGTTCCTTGACGTTGGACCAATGGGCGCCTTGGGGGTTGTCTTGTGCCGCTTGTATTGGCCCCAGTTTCTGCCCCTTGAGCTTGCGCCACAGCATGGAGAAAAACAGCCTGCTGTGCAGCTTGCTGATCCGCACATTGTCGGCCAGCCCCTGAAAATGGCTGCTGCCGTCTTCCGGGTAGATCACCTTGGTGGGGATATGCTCTATGGCAACACCACGCCAGTAGAGACGCACCATGACTTCGATATCAAAGTCCATCCGCTCGCCGAGGGCTTCGCTACTAAGCAGGGCTTCGGTGGCCGCCAGTGGATAGATTCGAAAGCCGCACATGGAATCGCGGATATCCAGGCTCAGGGTCTCGACCCAGACCCAAAAATGGGTCAGGTAACGGCCGTAGAGCCGACCCTTGGGCACGGAATCATCATATTGCGGCAGGCCGGAGATCAGCGCCTTGGGGTTGAGCTGCGCCCTGGCGATTAGCGCCGGAATATCTTCCAGATTATGTTGGCCGTCGGCGTCCACCTGTAGGCCGTGGGAAAAAACCGCAGCCCAAGCGGCGCGCAGGCCTGTCATCACGGCGGCGCCCTTGCCGCGGTTATAAGGGTGATGCAGCAGGCTGACCCAGTCGCTGTGTTGTTCGGCCAACTGTTGCAACAGATAGCGGGTCTCATCGTCGCTGCCGTCGTTGATCAAAAAGCAGGGCAGCCCCAGCGGTTTGAGGGCTTCCAGCGTTGCAGCGATATGGCCCCTGTGGTTGTAATTGGGGATGATCAGCGCCAGCTTCATTGCTTGGCCTCTGTCTTGAAGGCAATACGACCCGAGCCGAACTTCTGTTCGCCGTTGCTGTAGCTGAAGCTCAGTTTACCCTTGGCGGGGTTATTGCTGATGCTGAGGGTGACTTGCATATTCGGCAACAGCAGTTGCTGAAACTTGAGCACCTCGAGTACCGCGACTTCGGCATCATAGCCGAATGCCTGGCTGCCGAGACGCACGGCCCAGTCCAGTTGAGTCACGCCGGGCAATACCGGCTGGCCGGGAAAGTGGCCGGCAAACATAGGCAGCTCGGCCGGAATGCTCAGGCGCCAACTGGCTTCATTGTCCTGATGCCGGTGTTGAACAATGGGCGGAAGAACAGACTTAATCATGATCAAACAGCTCAAGAATATCGTTTTTGAGCAACTTGCCCTGGGCGTTGAGTGGCAGCTGCTGTGGATAGCGCCAGCGCCTTGGCAGAGTCACACGTTCAAATTGGCTCAGCAGATGGGCCTTGAGGGCGTTGTTGATGCTGAGTTTACCCTCGGCCTCCAGCTGTGCCTTACCGGCGGCGGAAAGCTCTACCGCCGCGCCCAGTTGTACTCTGGGGTTTTCCAGCAGCACCAGATGCGATTGGGTCACCCAGGGATGGGCGTTGAGCAAGGTTTCCATCTGCACCAGAGACAGGCGCTTTTCCTCTATCTTGACGATGCGGTCCAAGCGGCCTTCGAGGCAGAATTGGCCTTCGCCCAGCAGCCGAACCTTGTCTTCACAGCGGTATTGGCCGTCGTCTTCGAGATAGGGCGAGCGCAGCAGCAAAGCGCCGTCGCTGTCATTGCTCAGTTCCATGGGGGCAAAGGCCTGCCAGGGCGTGTCGCTGCTCTGTTGGCGCCGATAACCTATGCCGCCGGTTTCCGTGCTGCCGTAGACCTCGATTGGCAGGCTACCGTAGCAGCGCTTGACCCCTTGGGCGGCTTCCAGGCTCAGGGGCCCGCCGGAGCTGAAGATCAGGCTGGGAGTGTGCAACTGGCGCTCATGCTCCAGCGCATCCGGCAGCCTCGACAGCTGCGCCGGGCTGCTGATTAGGCACAGGTTGGGAAATAGGGCGGTGTAATAACTCAGGGTTTCCGGGTATTCCACCAGATCGCTGAGGAAGGGGCGACTGGCCGCCAGTGGCCAGAGAATCTTAAACAGCAAGCCATAGATATGCTGGTGGCTGACGGTGGCAATCACGCTGCAGTGTGGCAGGTGAGCGGCGAAGGTCTGCTCCAGCACACTGACTTCGGCATCCAGTTGCTGCAGACGCTTGCGAACCGCCTTGGGTTGGCCGCTGGAGCCTGAGGTGAACAGCAGCAGTTCGCCGAACTCGTCCCCCTCGGCCATCTGCGGCCAGGGCGAGTGGGGCAGTGACAGCTCTTTTTTCAGCTCGAGCCAGATCTTGCCCTCACACAGGGGGCGGTCTGACACTATGGCATCAAACTCCTGGGTCAGTTCGCTGAGAGTACCCGGCTGAGTGTTGGCCGGCAGTATGATCTGCTTGCCCGACAACAGGGCGGCGCAGAGGCCAACGGCGAACAGATCGCTGCTGTCGCAGGCCAGTAACCAACGCTTTTCCGGCCGGGCTTGCAGGCGCTGATGCAGATGATAGACCTGGGTGGCGAACAGTGAACCCGTGACTATGTCATGGTGGTTAAAACTGATCAGTTGTTGCCCTGCTGGGCCTTGGGTAAGCCAGGTTTTCAATAACTCTGTCATAACTGTCCCTTTATGATCGCTTCAGACAAAAGTGGCGATAGAGCCATTCTCCGCCACCGAGCAGCCCCATCAGCAGATAGGCTATCAGGCCGTTGTACAGGGTCCAGGTCTCCAGGCTGGTAAACAGCGCCGTATAAGCCGCCATGCCGCCGTTGAAGACAAACAGACCGCACCAGAGTTGTGTGACCCTTACCAGGTAGGGCCTGGCTTCCTCGGGCAGATCCGGCTCGGCCAACCTGGCCAGACGTTCCACCATGCTGGGACCTTTAAGCAGCGAAGAGGCAAACAGCACCAGCATGCAGGCATTGACCAGCACAGGGTAGTACAGCAGCCAGTCCTGACGCTTGGCGAGCAGGCTGCCGAGCGCCAGCAGTAACCCCAGAACGACCGGGGCGGCCAGCGCCTTGAGCTTTTGCTTCCCCAGCAGCAACCTGGCACCGAGCAAGGCCGCCAGCAAGAGTGCCAGGCCATTGCCCGGCAGATAGTTCAGCCCCAGATATACCGCCAGGGGATATCCCAGCAGCAACAGGGCCGTGACTGTCTGAGCCAGGGCACGCATCAGTCTTTAACCAGTCCCTCGATGGCGTTAACCACGTCGTTGACCGTCCGTACCGACTTGAATTCATCGGGCTGGATCTTTTTGCCGGTCAGCTGCTGCAGTTTGATCACCAGATCCACCGCATCTATGCTGTCCAGATCCAGCTCTTCATAGAGGGAAGCCTCAGGGGTTATCGCCTCGGCATCCACTTCAAACTCATCGACCAGGATCTTGCTCAGCATTTCCAATATCTGTTCACGGCTTTGCATGAGCACCTCCTACGCGCGCTGGGATTCGATAAACGCGGCAAGGCTGGCAACACTGTAAAAGTGGGCCTTGGTTGCCTCTGAGTTGGCTTCGATCTTGACGTCGAACTGCTTCTTGATCGCCAAGCCCAGCTCAAGTGCATCGATGGAATCCAGTCCCAACCCTTCACCGAACAGCGGTGCTTCGGTATCTATATCGTCGATACTGATATCCTCAAGATCGAGGCAATCTATGATTAGCTGTTTAATTTCGTTATGTAAGCTCATAATTTATATCTAATTGTTGTTTGTAATAGGTTTCCAGATCTCTGGTGAGTTGGCGTGCCATCCGGGCATCGCCACCGCTTTCGGCATCATACCTCAGATGCGCTATGCTTGCGCCGGTTTCCACTTGCATCTGTATGGTGCGTCTCGGGATTTCGTACCAGGGATCCTGTTTGGTGAGTCCGGGATGAACCACCCTGAGTACCACTGGCAGAATATCGGCCCCGGCGCGCAGGGCGATATTGGCCGAACCGCGGGCAAAGGGATTGATCACTGCGCCTTTTACCGTGCGGGTGCCCTCGGGAAAGATGATCAGATTGGTGCCTCTGGCCAACACTTCGCGGCAGTCCTGTAGCAACAGCTCGGCGCCGCGGTTGGGAATATAACCGGCGGCTGAGACGACTCCGCGCAGAAAGGGGTTGCGCCACAGTCCCTGTTTTACAATGCAGCCGGCATTGGGCATCAGGCTGATTAACACCACCACATCTATGAGGGTGGGGTGATTGGCAATCACCACCATGCCTTTGGCCTGCTGTAATCGCTGCAGATTTACTGTGCTGACCCTGACTACGCCGGCCCAGGTCAGCATATGCACAAAACCGCGGAACATGTAGTGCACCGCTTTTTGTACTCTTTTAATCCGCACATTGCGCTCGCCGGGCCAGAACCTCAGCACAGGTAAAATGGTCAAGGAGCTCAGCAAGCCGCCGAGGCCGAAGGCGATATAACAGCTGATGCCGGCGAGCCAACGGGGAAAATAGCCGATACCGGTTGCCGGGGCTGTCATAACGGCTCCCGTGAAGGTTCCAGCTGCCAATGCCAATGGGCCAGTTGCCCCTGGATTGCCGTGCTGTTTGCCAGTGCCTGCAGCAGGGCGCCAAAGCTTAGCGGCTGCCCGGCGCCGGTCTGCTGACTCAAGGTGACTCTGGCAATCCCGGAAACATCGGCCGGAGCCAATAATAGCGATAAGGCCAGTGGCAGCTCCATCTCTTGGGTAAATTCATCATAGACGGGCGGCACAGGGTCATCGCCGAACACCAATAGCAGGGGGCTGGGGTCTTCGGCTAATTGGGCCCAGGCTTCCAACATGGCCTGGGACAGGGTATCTGTGCCCGCAGCCACAGAAGTGGAAGCGCCTGTGTTGCCCGTGACTATGCCAAACAGGCCGCTGGCGGTGTTGTGAACTGATTGACTGAAACCCATGGGGGAGAGAGGCTGCCTGACGATAATATCCTGCAGCAGTTCTATGGTGCGATTGAGTTCGCCATGGCGCGAGGCAAATACGCTGCGGCATTGGCCGGGAGGCTCGGCCTGGAAGGCGGCTTCCAGCATCATCTTGCTCAGGCGGCTGAAACGGCGCCGCTGCATGGCGGCAACTTGGGGTAACTTGGGGGCAAGGCGATCGCTGTCATCAAGGGCGCAGTTGCTGCTCTGCCACTGCTGCCAATCTTGCTGCTGTTGATACTCCGGAGACCAGGCTCCCCAGGAGAGAATACTGAACGCTAGTTGCACTGCTTTGCCTCTGACACAGATCTTTATTGCCATCCCTTACGGGGCGTGAGGGAGTGAATCTGTCGGGTCGGAATGCGACCGCCGTACCGATTGTCCTTTCCCTCTGAAACACCGGTACAAAGGGCCATATTCTACACTGAAAGTACGGGTTTTAAGAAGGGGTTTAGGTTACAGCTAAAGATCAGTTACAACTTTTCACTAACAAGGGAATCACCCGGCGACTGCCGGGTGATTCAGATGCTGCTTAGTTGCTCAATTGGCTCTGTAGTCGTCGCAGTGCCGTTTTGATCTTACGGGTGTTGTCGGGCCCCATACGTACCAGCATTTTCTGCGCGTTGGGCAGGGCTTCCAGTTTGGGATCGACAAACTTGTAGTTCACACTGATAGCATACAGCTCGATAGGATCTTCTATCACAGGGGTGGCCAACAGCACCTTGATGGCTTGTTGCATCCGCTCATCGAATTTGAGGTTGGGGTAACCCAGCTCATCGAAGGCCTGCTCCAGCAGTGGCGACAATTGACGGTAGGTGCTGAGCAACTGCTCGTCATTGAGGCCGGTGAGGAAGTCGGCGTAAAGGTCGTATCTGTGATAGCTATCCGGATCCAGATAGGTCTTGTTGGCAATTTCAGATACAGTGAAGGTGTTGCTCGGGCCTTTCATCGGACTGGTTTTACGGGCTAATTCACCTTGGGCCAGGTTATCGACAAACACCACGAACTGGCGTACCAGATCTTGTTCAACCAGCAGTGGCTCTATCTTCATACCATCGGCCATGGCCACGGCTTTTTCATGAACATATTCATCACTTTCGGACAGTGAAGGCAGAGGTTGTTCCGGCTCAACTTCGGGCTGAACCACTTCTGTTTCCGGCTCGGGCATGGTTTCAGGTTCTGGCACCTGAACTTGGGTTGGCAGCGGTTCGCTGGGCGCGGGTTCGGGAAGTTCAACCTGGGTGGGCTCTGCTGCTTGCTGCGGCTCTTGCTCACCGCTGAAATAGTAGTAGGCTCCTCCTGCAATCAGCAATACCAACACCAGTAGGATGATAGCAATGCCACTGTTGCCAGAGGATTTTTCCTGCGGCGCGATTCTATCTTCTTGATTAACTTGCATTGGATTTCCTTTCATTGATACCTGTGAGGCAGCGCTTCTCCCATTCTGCAAATATTGACCATCTTGTCCAGCTTTCGGCCATTTAGCAGCAAGATTTATTTGTGAAATAGTGCCAGTAGAGCAGATCCTGTGGTGGCTGACTTGAACCCCGGTTGAACTCTTGGCACTTTTGTGACGTTTTTTGCGCACTAGGCCTGAACATACTGCTGCCGGTCGCCCAGCCAGCGCTGAATGATGGCATCGACATTCTCCGGTGCCTGGCTCATTACATGACGGGCCAGTTTCTGGATGTGGGGAATAAGCGCCTGATCCCTGACCAAATCGGCCACCTTCATATCGGCTATACCTGTTTGGCGGGTGCCCAGCACTTCACCGGGGCCGCGGATTTCCAGATCTTTTTGGGCAATCACAAAGCCGTCGTTGCTCTGGCGCAATACCCCAAGCCGTTTGGTGGCCGTGTGTGACAACGGCGCCTTGTACAGCAGGACACAGTGGCTGGCCACGGCGCCGCGGCCGACCCGGCCGCGTAACTGGTGCAACTGCGCCAGCCCGAGCCGCTCCGGGTTCTCGATGATCATCAGACTGGCGTTGGGCACATCGACCCCCACTTCAATGACAGTGGTGGCCACCAACAACTTGAGGTCGCCGCGTTTGAAGCTATCCATGACTTGTTGTTTTTCGGCGCTCTTCATACGGCCATGTACCAGGCCTATGCTCAGCTCCGGCAGGGCGGCACACAGTTCTTCGCAGGTGTCTTCGGCTGCCTGGCATTCAAGCACTTCGGATTCTTCGATAAGGGTGCAGACCCAGTAGGCCTGGCGACCGTCATTGAGCGCCGCCTGACGTACCCTGTCGATCACCTCCTGACGCCGACTGTCACTGATGGCCACTGTGGTGACCGGGGTACGCCCCGGCGGTAACTCGTCAATGATGGAGGTATCCAAATCCGCATAGGCGGTCATCGCCAGAGTGCGGGGAATAGGGGTCGCCGTCATGATCAACTGGTGGGGGTGAAAGCCCTGGCTGATGCCTTTCTCTCTCAGCCCCAGGCGTTGATGTACGCCGAATCTGTGTTGCTCATCTATGATGATCAATGCCAGTTTGTGAAACTGTACCTGCTCTTGAAAGATGGCGTGAGTGCCTATCACCATGTGGGCACTGCCGGAGGCGATATTCTCCAGCGACTGGGCCCTGGCCTTGCCCTTGAGCTTGCCCGCCAGCCAACCGACTTTGAGCCCCAATGGCTCCAGCCATTGACTGAAATTAATCGCATGTTGCTCGGCCAACAGCTCAGTGGGCGCCATCATGGCCACCTGATAACCGTTTTCTATCGCCTGCAGCGCGGCCATGGCCGCCACCAGGGTCTTGCCTGAGCCGACGTCGCCCTGAACCAGGCGCATCATGGGTTGCGGCTTTTCAATATCGCGGCCGATATCTGCCACCACTCGCTGCTGCGCCGCCGTAGGTTTAAAGGGCAAGGCGGCGAGGAAGGGATTGAGCAAAGCGCCGGTGGCCGGCAAAGGCACGGCTTTGTCATGATTGCTGCGCTCCCTGAGCTTGAGCATAGACAGGTTATGTGCCAGCAGTTCTTCCTGCACCAGGCGTTGCTGCGCCGGGTGTTGCCCCTGTTCCAGACGGTAGATATCGACATCCGCCGGGGGCCTATGCAGGGTGCGCACCGCCTGGGCCAGACTTTGCTGATTGGGGCGCAGCGCCTCGGGCAGCAACTCTTGCAGTCCATCGTCCTGCAGCAGGTTTAGAGCCTGCTCGGTCAATTTCATCCAGCTGGCCTGCTTGAGCCCTTCAGTGGTGGGGTAGATGGGTGTCAGGGTCTCGCTGAGGTTGGGCGGTTCGTCGCCCTTGAGTATTTTGTAATCCGGATGAATGATCTCGGCCTGGTGGTTACCACGGCGTACTTCGCCGTAGGCTCTAATAGTCAGTCCTTGTTGCATGGCATTGCGCTGGGCGGCTGAGAAATTGAAGAACCTCAGGGTCATGGTGCCGCTGTCATCACGGACATTGCAGATCAACATGCGCTTGCGGCCATTGATGATCTGGCTGGACTGAATTTCGGCTTCTATGGTGCCGTAGCTGCCGGGAGTGAGGCTGGCTATGGGGTAGATGCGGGTTCTGTCTTCGTAGCGCAGCGGCAGGTGGAACAGCAGATCCTGTACCGTGTTGATTCCGAGCTTGTGCAGTTTCTCAGCCATTTTAGCGGCTACGCCCTTGAGCTCGGTGATAGCAATAAGATCCAGTCTCTGCAAACCTTTAGCACCGGATTACTGTGAATTTATACATATACTATCAGAGAAATAGCCCTTGGCAATGTGTTGCGTTTATCGGTTGGGTAAAGTGTGGCGCAATGGTGGCAGGGCTTCTGCCTGGGGGGCGAGTGTATGGCAAAAGCCCTGATATATTGGTGACGGATTAATCTGTCAGCGCCACCAGTTCAGCAGGGTGACCAGGGGCTTTATCAGTAGCTGAACACTGCCTATTACAAACAGCCAGGCGCCGATAAGGGTGTGAACGTCAGTGAGAAAAAAGAAGCTGCCCAGTAGAAAACAGAGCGCGACTATCAGGTCGCTTAGGGTATTGAACAAGGCGTGTTTGGGAAGAGGGGTGGCGGGGGCTTTGATATCTTGCTCGGCAAAATATCGCTGCTTACTGTCGATCATGGTTCCTTCTTGGTAGTTATGATTTGCCGCGATACCTTAACGCTGCCATCCTCCGAGCGCAAATCTAATTCCCTTTGTTTTACGTGTATAAATATATCAACATAATCAGCTAATTAGGTTAACAACTTGCTCATTTTTTCGAGAGGCTTGGCTAAAGCGTAGCGTAACTTAACGGCCCAGGCCTGAACCCTGGCTAACGGTTATTTCGCCGTTAAAGCCTATCAGTTCGGCGAGTGTTTGTGCGTAGGCTCTGGCCTTGTCTGTGGCCTGCTTTTGGGGTTTGAACAGGCCAAAACCGAGTCGCTCACGCTCAGCAAAACAGAGTACCACGCTGACACTTATGAGCTCTTCGTCAGTCAGGTGTTCAAGCATGTGACTTCTGGATCTTTCGTTATGGGTATTGCGTTGCACCTCTATGCGGCAGAGTTGACTGAGAGGCTTGCTTTTTCTGCCTCGGAAGAAGCAGCCTTGTTGCAGATCCAAAGTTACGGGTTTGAGCAGGCGGTAGAGGTTCAGGCCCATGATGATGCCGCTGAGCCCCAGCACTATGGCTATGATGGCAGTTGTAAACCAAGTGTCCTGTCTGGCGGGGTCCAACACCAGTACTCCCAGTATTCCGGCAAGCATCGCCAGTAGTCCCCAAAGCGCGTATTTCAGTTGCGTTTGCCTGCTGCGCCAGATGAGTTTCAACTTGCCCGGCTCAGCCTCGATCTCTGTCATCAGCATATGCTGCTGATATTGGCAGAGCCTGGCCTGTTGTGGGTTTTTGGTCATAAAATGGTCGCCATGAAATCAGTAGTTTGTCGTAAAACCCAGTGCTCAAGCCAGTAGGCTCGAGTGAGCCGCTATCAGTTGCCAGCCGCTTGTCCTGTGCAGCCAAACCCGGGTAAAGCGAAAACGGCCGTTGGTCGGCGTTTTGGCATAGCTGCCCTGAATATTCACCTCCGCCGATACTATCGCAGTCTCCTGATGCAGCCGTATCTCTTCGGCCAGGGTGTCTATCCGAGTGATATTGAGCAGGCCTGAGCTGTGGGCATGCAGATCCTCTGCTTTGCCGAGCACTTGCCCCAGGTGATTGGTGAATATCAGTTGAGGCGACAACAGTCTATCCAGCAAATTGATATCCGAATTCAACATGGCGCTACGCAGTTGGCTTTCCAGTTGCTGAATGTCTGAGATGTGATTCATGGTTATTCCCAAGGCCTGAGGAGTGACGGCAAAGAGGCAAGAAGGTTTAAAAAATACTGACTTTGGCACACTTGCCACAGTACCAGGAGTTCTGCCATTGATTCAGCGCCGCCTGGTATTGCTGCATCGACTTTCGCCCTCCCAAGTAGTTTTTCCACAGCCAATCGGCGCTCAGGATCAGAGTAAAGCAGGAGACAAAAAAGCACAGCACTCCCAGCCAAAAACTGCTCCAGTTGCTGCCTGCCTGAAACCCCAGGTAGCCGCCCAAGAGTAGTCCGGGGAAAGCCGCCAGAAATAGCACCAAGGGCTGAGGGTCAGATGGCGGCGAGCAGCGCTTGGCCAGTTCGGTTTGCAGTTGGGCGCTACCCTTGAGTTTTTGTTTTCCATGCACTGAGAAGGGTTGGTTGCTCCACACGGGTTTGGCCGAAGCGCGGACTGAAACTTCTGTTGTTCCTTCGGCATGAATGGCTTTGAAATGTCTGATACTGTCTGAGCCGCAATGTCTGCAACGCATTGATTATTCTCCTTAACTTAGACTAACCGGATCCCTGATTCTTCTCGTCCAAACAACAGCCTTCGGATAACAAGCCTTTGCTGGTCGCCGAGTCATGGTAAAGCTTTTAGCCTCAGCGGTGAACCCCGAGATGCCACGCTTTCGGACCGAGCGACTTTGGCTTAATAAATTCAAGTGAACCCGCATTAATGGATATAACAGTGAAATTTATCGGGCGTGTTGACGCTAAAAAGCTAACCCATTTTAGGATGGGACAGCGCTTCACTCCCGATATTCGCAGAAGGGAACCGGTTTTTGCCTGTTTTGGCCACAGCGATTGATAGTCGGCCTTGGTTTCCTAAACCCCTGCGACTGAGGCCCGGGAGCTCAGGATACAGGTCACTGCACAAGGTAAGGGAGTTGTGTTTGTTTGAACGCCTTTATCACCAGTGTCTTACTGATTTTTCCAAAGAGAAAAACATCCAACAACCGGGTAGCTTACTCTCCGAAAAACTAACCTCAAGTTGTGAGCGCCTGCATAGTTAAATTGATTAACCTGAGTAGAATCCGCGCGCCAATAACATATGCGTAAACACTATTTGGGGAGATATTGATGAAGTTGAGTAAAGTCGGTCTGGGAGTCACTCTGTTGCTCTGCTCGCAACTGGCGGGTTGTATGGGGCAGATGGGGCTTTCAGGCATGTTGACCAAAGGCAATTTGAGTGCGGTGGATAACCGTTACGGCCGCGCCGGTTTGTACGTGCTGCTGGCGCCTGTCTATGGTATTACTGCCGCCGCCGATCTGTTTATTTTCAACAGTATTGAGTTTTGGACCGGCAAGAACCCTATTACCGGCAAGTCTCCGGCTTTGGTGGATATGCCGGCCGATGCCGTTTTCAAGATCAATCATAAACTGGATAAGGATCTGACCACTGCCCCGGTCAAACTGAGCCGTGCCAGCATCTCAGCCATAGATGACAATACCCTGGCGATGACATTGAGCTATGAAGATGGCTCCGAGCAGGTAATGCTGGGGCGCAAGCAGGGGGAGATGGTGGACTTTTATCTGGATCAGCAATTCATTGCCAGTGTCAGCATAGCTGAAATGGAAAGTTATGTAGCGGCTCGCTCCTGAGCGCTCTTGGGCTGCTTTGCCTCTTAACTTGATGATATCCCGGGTTTTGACTATCCATTCTTGACGTCAAAACCCGGGATTTTTTATGCTACTGTGGCTTGGCAACAAAGCTTTTCAGAACCATTCAATTGCCAGTTGCGTAGTCAGATTCAGGCGCTGGCGTGGGTGACCAGATAGCCCATATAGCCGCAGTAACCCAGCAATAATATGGCGCCTTCGCGACGACCGATACGAAATCCGCTCCAGGCAAAGGGCAACACCAACAATGCCAGGGTTAGCATCACGCTGAAGTCCAGGCTGCTGAAGCCGGCAGAGCTGATGGGGTGCACCAGGGCCGTGACCCCGAGGATCCCCAGCAGGTTGAACAGGTTGGAGCCAACCACATTCCCTATGGCGATATCGCTCTGGCCCTTGAGAGCCGCCAGAATCGAGGTTACCAATTCCGGCATGCTGGTGCCTATGGCAATAATGGTCAGGCCGATCACTACTTCGCTGATGCCGAAGGTACGGGCCAACTCGACCGCACCATCGACAAACAGTATGCCGCCGCCCACCAACATGCCGATACCGGCGATGATAAACAGCAGCGACAGCAGAGGGTTTTTGGGGCCTTCAATAGGTTCATCTGTATCTTCGCCCTTGCTGCTGAAATAGCTGAGCAGCAGATAGCCTACCAGTAAGCTGGTCAGCACGGCGCCATCAATCAGGCTCAGTTCACCGTCGAGTACCAGCAGCCACATCAGAATAGAGGCGCCTATCATCAGCGGAATGTCGCGTCTTACCATCTGTGTCTGAACGCCTATCGGGCGGATCAGTGCGGTCAGCGCCAGGATCAGACCGATATTGGCGATATTGGAGCCCACTACGTTACCCAGGGCAATGCCCGGGCTACCGGCCAGTGCTGACTTAACGCTCACTGCCAGCTCGGGCGCGCTGGTGCCGAAGGCGACGATAGTCAGGCCGATCACCAGCGGGGCGATTCCCAGGCGCAGGGCGATGACGCTGGCGCCGCGAACCAAGGCTTCGGCTCCCAGAGTCAAAATTAAGAAGCCGCCGAGAATAGAAAGTGCAATCAACATTGAAAACCGCTTTTCCTGTCAGTAAGGTGCCATACAGAACGGCACCGATGAATGTGTTTGGGCTGCCAGCATAAGGTTTTTCCTCCCGAAGGCAACCCCTTTTTGACAGAATATGTCATAAAAATCCCGGCCGGAGCCGGGATGATCAGATAAACCAGGATGAGGGCTTTAGATTTCGTCTTCCCAGACGACCTTGGCGCCACGGATGTCTTCCATCCGGCTGGCGTATCTGTTCTCCAACACATGGCGCTTGATTTTCAGCGTCGGAGTCAGCACATCGTTTTCTATGGTCCAGGGCTCCTTGACCACCAAAACAGCTTCCACGGTTTCATGGGATTCCAGGTTGGGGTTAACCGCATCCACAGTGGCCTTGAGCGAGGCGCGCACCTCTTCTCTGGCTTGCAGCGCCGCCCCTTCAGAGAGTTGCACCAAAGCCACAGGGTGAGGCAGTCCCAGGCCGATGACACAGATAAGCTCCACATGGGGATCCTGCGCCAGCTTACGTTCAATTGGCACTGGCGCCACATACTTGCCCTTGGCGGTCTTGAAGTTATCCTTGACCCGGCCTGTGATGCTGACGCAACCATCGGCATCTATGGCGCAGAGATCGCCGGTGAGGAAGAAGCCCTCTTCATCGAAGGCGGCGGCTGTGGCTTCCGGCGCCTTGTAATATTCACGCATCAATCCCGGGCTCTTCACCAGCAGTTCGCCATTGGCCGCCTGCTTGACTTCGCAGCCGATCACCGGCTTGCCGACTGTGCCTATCTTACTGGCATCGAAGGGGAAGTTGATGATTGAGTAGGCGCAGTTTTCCGTCATGCCCCAGGCTTCGCAGATATCCAAACCTATGCTGTGATACCACTCCACCAGTGACGGAGGAATGGGCGCCGAACCTGAACCGAGCAAACGACACTTGTCCAGCCCCAGTCCTTTATGGATCTTGCGTTTGACCAGATGGCTGATGAGGGGGATCTTCAGCAGCAGATTGAGCCTGGCGTAGCCGACCTTATCGATAATGTTCTTCTGGAACAGGGTCCACAGCCGAGGCACCGAAAAGAACACGGTTGGCCGCATTCGCTGCACATCGGCAACAAAGCTGTCGAGGCTTTCGACAAAGGCAACGCAGGAGCCGGAATAGAAGGAGGAACCCTCTATCGCCACCCGTTCTGTGATATGGGCCAGCGGCAGGTAGGACAACAGTCTGTCTTTTCCATCTGTCTTGAGATCGCGCACCACGGCATTACAGGTCCAGCCGTAGCTGCCGAAGGTTTGGATGGCGCCCTTGGGCTTGCCGGTGGAACCTGAGGTGTAGATCAGCGTCATCACCTGCTCGGCCTCGGGATAAGGGGCATCCACCAGAGGTGTACCGAGATTCAACAGCTGCTGCCATTGATATTGAGCCGGCATGGTGTCATAAGGCATCGCCAGGCGCAGAATATCACCGCCGACACCGGCTTCCTGATCGGCCCAGTGATCCAGCTTCCCCAGCATGATGGCCTTACAGCCACTGTGTTCCAGTACGTAGCGTATGGTATCGGCATTGGCCGTGGGGTAGATGGGCACACTGATATAGCCGCCGTGCATCAGCGCCAGGTCGGTAATGAACCACTCGGCGCAGTTTTTTGACAGCACGGCTATTTTGTCGCCGGGTTGCAGCCCCAAGTGACGCAGGCCGCCGCAGAGTTGTTGCACCTTGGCCTGTACCTGACGCCAGGTCAGATCCTGATATTGGCCGTTGATCGGCTGCCTGAGATAGATCTCATCGCCTTGAGTCTCTACCCAGTGGTCGAGCATTTCCACCGGGCTCTTGAATGATGCTTCCATGGGGTGTCCCCTTTACTGTTCTTGTTATCTGCGTAGCTGCAGCTTCCCCCACGGCGGCTGCAACGATCTGATTATCTGTTAGTTTCGCTATGCAGTGGCCAAACCAGTATGGCGGCAATTGTGATCTGGTGCAATATTTAATCGGTTGTTTGAAGTGCTTCACAGTTCCTGGACGGGTTCTCGCATCCGTTGCCACCAGTCGACAGCGGCGACTATCTGGCCCTGCGCGTCTATGGCCGGGTAGGGAATGCCTTTGCGCCGACAGGCTTTGGCATAAATGGGGTGGCCTTGCTCAAACAACATGGTCTGGCAATAGTCATTGTCCAGCTTGCGGGCGCCATAGAGCCCGGCCTCCTGCCGCTGACGCTGCGCCTCATACAATAGCAGCGCCGACGCCACCGAGACATTGAGGGATTGCACCATGCCGACCATGGGGATCACCACCTGCTCGTCGGCGGCGGCCAGGGCTTCGGCGCTTATACCATCACGTTCATTGCCGACAATAAAGGCGGTGGGGCGGCGGTAATCCAGCTCCCTAAAGTCACGGGACTGAGGGCCGAAATGGGTGGCGACCAGCTGCATCCCGCGCGCCTTGCAGGCCTTGGCAGCCGAGGCGAAGTCATAGTGTTTAATGGTTTTGACCCACTGCTGGCTGCCGGAGGCAGTATTGCCGGACAGGCGCATATCGGCATCGGGCCAGACCGCATGAATTTCGTGGATACCCACAGCATCGGCACTGCGCAGCGCGGCGGAAATATTGTTGCTCTTGTGGACTCTGTCCAGGATCAGGCTCAGATCCGGCTGGCGCATGTCCAGCATTTGGTTGATGCGAGCGAAGCGTTCGGGGCTCATTGGCGGGGGATCCTATATGAAAAAGGGCGCCGTAGCGCCCTGTATTGGAGAGGGAACTCAGAGTTCCATCACACCGTCCATCTCGACCAAAGAACCCTTTGGCAGCTCTTTCACGCCGATGGCGGCGCGGGCCGGGTAAGGCTGGTTAAAGTAACGGCTCATGATTTCGTTGACCGTGGCAAAGTTGCCCAGATCCAGCATATAGATATTCAGTTTGACGATATCGGCCATGGAACCGCCGGCGGCTTCACAGACGGCCTTGAGGTTGTCGAATACCCGTACAACCTGGGTTTCAAAGTCGTCACCGGCCAGTGCCATGGTGGCTGGGTCCAGCGGGATCTGCCCGGATAGGTAGACTGTGCTGCCCACTTTGACTGCCTGGGAGTAGGTGCCGATAGCGGCGGGAGCCTTGTCTGTTGCTATGATGGTCTTCTCTGCCATAACACTCTCTCTTTTTTTCTGTTATCAACGGTTACGGGATGTACGCAGAACCTCGGGCAGTACCCTGATTCGGCGCATAACATTTGCCATGTGGATCCGGTCGCGAACCGAGATGCGCAGGTTGATCAGATAGACGCGGCCATCGCGCTCTTCGGTGCTGAGATTGTGAATATTGGAGCCTTCGGCGGCAATGATATTGGTGATCTTCGCCAACGCGCCCTGATGGTTGACGATTTCGACCCTCAGGTTGGCCTGGAATTCGACCCCATCGACGGCATCCCATTGCACCGGAATATACTTGTCCGGCTCGCCCTGATAGCCGCGGATATTGGCGCAGTTTTCCATGTGCACCACCAGGCCCTTGCCCGGGCTCACGTGAGCAATCACGGCATCCCCAGGAATGGGGCGGCAGCAGTTGGCGAAGGTAACCAGCATGCCTTCGGCGCCGCGGATCGGCATCAGCTTGTGCTCATCATGCTGCTTCTGCGGCTCTATCTTGTCGCCCTTGAGGCGTTGGGCTATGACTATGCTCATGGCATTGCCAAGACCTATGTCGGCCAGCAGTGATTGCAGATCGGCGTGTTTGGTGTCTTTGACTACCTTGTCTATCTGCGCCGGATCTATCTGTTCCAGCTTGGTTTCGCCCAGTGCATGGTTCAGCAGACGCCTACCCAGGGTGCTGGCTTCGTCCTGCTTGAGGCTCTTGAGCACCTGACGGATTTTGGCGCGGGCCTTGCCGGTAACCACGAAGTTGAGCCAGGCGGCGTTGGGGCGGGCGCCCTTGGCGGTGATGATCTCGACCGTTTGCCCGGAAATCAGCGGCTGACTCAAGGGGTAGGCCTGGCGGTTGACCCGGGCGCCGACACAGGTGTTACCCACATCAGTGTGTACCTCATAGGCGAAGTCCACTGCGGTGGCGCCTACCGGCAGTTCCAGAATGCGGCCCTCGGGAGTGAATACATAGATCTCTTCCGGGAACAGCTCTGTCTTGACGTTTTCAACAAATTCAAACGAGGTGGAAGCACTCTGCTGCAGTTCCAGCAGGCTTTGCATCCATTTGCGGGCGCGCAGCTGGGTAGTGGTACCCGAGGCGCCGGT
The DNA here is from genome assembly GCF_047314525.1 of Shewanella sp. BJSY2023SW007. Taxonomy (NCBI): domain Bacteria; kingdom Pseudomonadati; phylum Pseudomonadota; class Gammaproteobacteria; order Alteromonadales; family Shewanellaceae; genus Shewanella; species Shewanella sp. BJSY2023SW007. Next base: position 34,559 of record NZ_JBKORL010000006.1, read on the forward strand.
CTGGCCACTCTTGTACATCCAGTGGGCCGCAACCCCTTTATCGGCCATCTGGTCCATGTCTTCGGTACGGATCTGAATTTCCACCGGGACCGCATGGGGACCAAACAGCGAGGTATGCAACGACTGATAGCCGTTGGCCTTGGGAATGGCGATATAGTCTTTGAACCTGCCCGGACGCGGCTTATAGAGGCCGTGCATCACCCCGAGCACCCGATAACAGGTGTCTATGGAGTCCACTATCAAGCGGAAGGCATAGATATCCATCACTTCCTGGAATTGCAGCTCTTTGCTGCGCATCTTGTTGTAGATGGAATAGAGGTTCTTTTCCCTGCCCTTGACCTTGCCCTTGATACCCACATCTTCCAGGCGGGTACGAATGGCGGTTTCTATGCTTTGGATCAGTTCCTTGCGGTTACCGCGGGCGGCACGAACCACCTCTTTGAGTACCCGATAGCGCATAGGGTAATAGGCCTGAAAGCCGAGATCTTCCAACTCTGTCTTGATATTGTGAATACCCAGACGGTTGGCGATGGGGGCGTAAATTTCCAGGGTTTCGCGGGCAATGCGGCGACGTTTGTCCGGCCGCAGGGCGCCCAGGGTGCGCATATTGTGGGTGCGGTCGGCCAGTTTGATGAGGATCACCCGGATATCCTGGGTCATGGCCATCATCATCTTGCGGAAGTTTTCCGCCTGGGCCTCTTTCTTGTCGCGGAATTTGATCTTGTCGAGCTTGGAGACACCTTCCACCAGTTCCGCCACCGAGGTGCCGAACAGTTCGGCCAGATCCTGATGGGTAACTTGGGTGTCTTCTATGGTGTCGTGCAGCAGGGCGGCCATCAGCGTCTCATGGTCGAGACGCATTTCGGCCAGGATGCGGGCAACCGCAACCGGATGGGTAATATAGGGTTCGCCACTGGTACGCATCTGCCCTTCATGGGCATCACGCGCCACCTGATAGGCCTGCTTGAGTAATTCTACCTGCTCCGGCTCCAGATAACTGGCGGCAGACTCCTTGAGACCTTCAAACAGATACAAGTGGCTGTTCTCCTAAGAATGTGCCTTAGAGTGAAGAGTTACCTTCTGCAATCGCTGCCACGGCAGCAATTTCAGCTGCTTCGCGCTCACGTACGCTCTGACGCTCATCGGCATCCAGAGTCGCTGAGTTAACCAGTCCCTGTTCGATTTCGCGCAGTGCGATAACAGTGGGTTTGTCGTTTTGCTCTTCAACCAAAGGATCTTTACCCTGGACGGCGATCTGACGGGCACGACGCGCCGCAACCATGATCATATCAAAACGGTTGCCGATTTGTTTAACGGCGTCTTCTACAGTAACGCGAGCCATGTGTTGAAACTCCAGTGATTTGAATGGAAAAAATGACGCAAAATTGTACACGAAGGCAATTAATCTGCCAACAGACCCTTAAGCATATCATTGTGAGTATTAATTTGACTAGCACGAGTCAGGCGTTGCGAGCGAATGATTGCGCTCAGATCCCCCAGTGCAGTCTCAAAATCGTCGTTGACTATGATGAAATCATACTCTTTATAGTGCGACATTTCTGATACTGCCTGTGCCATGCGGGAGGCGATGACTTCGCTGCTGTCCTGACCGCGGCCGGTCAGACGGCGCTCCAGCTCTTCGCGGGACGGTGGCAGAATAAAGATGCCGATGGCCTCGGGCATCAGTTTCTTCACTTGCTGGGCACCCTGCCAGTCGATATCCAGGAACACATCTATGCCCCGTTCAAGCGTTTCTTCAATGACCTTGCGGGAAGTGCCATAAAAGTTACCGAAGACTTCGGCCCACTCGAAGAAGGCTTCTTCGGCAATCAGCGCCTTGAACTCCTCCACCGACACATAATGATAGTGCTGGCCGTTAACCTCTCCCGGGCGGGGCTGGCGGGTGGTGTGCGATACGGAAACTTGTTTGTCGGCCGGTTTATTGGCCAGCAGGGCTGCAATCAGTGACGATTTGCCCGCTCCACTGGGGGCCGAGACAATAAAGAGGTTTCCGCGTGCGCTCATAATATTTGGGTTCCAAGTCTTTGGTTGCAAAAAATCGGTGATTAATGAGGGAAGCTACGAACTCTGGTCTGCCGTTATTCTGGATTGAACAGGAGTTCAAGGCAGCTTCCTTAAGGGCAGCTATTATATAGGCAGGCAACGCTGCCATGCCAGTGGCGCTGACAATTGCCATCAAATTCGTTAGTCTGCCATCAATAAGTCGGCCGATTTTTTAAGGGGTTCTGTGCTGTATAAATCGCTCATCTGTATTCAGGGTTACGACAATGGTCTGCGACATGCGGCCATCAGTGGCGCCGTTTATTTTTTACTACTCGTGTTGGGGCTACTTTCCGGTGGCGGTAGTTTCATCTGGTTACCCGGGATTTTGCTGGCACCGGTATTACTGCTCAGTTGTCGTCGTCGCCTGGGTGACGGTGGCCTGAATCCCTGGTTGTCACTGATAGCTCTGCTGCCTTGGCTTATTCTGTTGTTGACCTTGGGTAGCGGCCAGGAAGGCAGTTACCTGATAGGAGCCCTGGTGCTGGCTTTGGCGCTGCATACAGGTTTGGCACTGTTGCCTGGAGGGAATCGCAGCCGCGGCGCCCGAAGCCAGCGGGACTATGTGCAGGGATACTGTGGCCCTGTGCCTTTGAGCGCCGCGCGCAAAAATAAGATAAGGCGGGTCGAGCCAACCCTGGGTGGCACCTCAGTCTCTGGGGCTGAACGTGAGCCTGAACCTGAATTGGCACCTGACTATGCTGCCGAGCGCGGCGCTGCTGAGTATAACGCCGTCCATGACCTCAGTCATGACGCCATATCCTATGGACCTGGCCGCAGCCGTTATTTTGACTCGGCGCCGACCGAGGGCGATGCCTCAGCGATAGATACAGAGCCTGGCTGGCATACAGATAAGCAAGCCCGGCATAAGGGCAATGGCGCTGAGCCTGGGTTTGATGATGAGATCGACCGCACTGGCTCCTTGTCTGTGTTGCTGCTCTCCTGGCGCGATGCCGTAATGCAACTTTGGCAGCGGCGTGGCGGCTTTTCGGCCGCCCAGCGTAAGGGTTTTGCCATAGCCGCTCTGGTCACAGCGCTGCTTGGCTTGGGATTGATCATATGGCTGCTGTGGCCTCAGGCTGAGCCTAATGAGGCATCAGGCCGTGAGACTACTGAAATTGCGGCCGAAACTTCCGACAGGGTGACAGTGCGCCTGCCGGACAGCTTCAGCCTGTCGCTTGATGGCGACTTGCTGCGTATGAGCTGGCTTGGCGATACTGACGCCCCAGGCCCCTTGTGGGATCTGGCTACCGCCAAGGGCGATCGCCGCTGCGCCGAGCTGGTGTTTAACAATGGCACTGGCTACCGTCCCATGTCGGTCGTTATCGGCGATAACGGCAAGGTAGAAGCGGCCTTCAGCCCTCTGGACAGTCAGGTGATTGTTCAGGATATGGCGCGGCGGGGCTCGGTTAAGCTCTGCGGTTATGACTTCAGCCTCAAGGGCAGTCAGGCGGCATTAGGTTCTGTTCCGGCCTTTCGGCAGTTTATTGAATAGGGTGTATATTGGCGTACGGTTAACCACAGCTTTGATTCATCAGAGCTGTGATTCTGTTATACTGCCTCGCTTCTTTCGGCTCGGCTTTCTTCGCGGCATATTCGACAGTTTATGGATACAAAATTAACTCTGGTGATTATGGCCGCCGGGCTGGGAAGCCGTTTTGGCGGTGATAAACAGTTGGCGGCATTGGGGCCCAATGGGGAAACCATGCTGCAATTGGCGTTACGCTCGGCCATCAAGGCTGGGTTTGCCCGTGCGGTGCTGGTTATCCGTCCTGAGCTTGAAAGCGAGATCCGTCGCCAGTTAAGCGACTTCCTGCCTTCCGGGTTTGAGTGGCATCTTTGTTATCAGACGCTGGACGATCTGCCACAGCCGGTATCGGCAAGGCAGACAGGGGATATCACAAAGCGCCACAGTAACAGGCAAAAACCCTGGGGCACGGCGCATGCCCTCTGGAGTGCCAGGCATCTGGTCGATGGCCCCATGGCAGTGATCACCGCAGATGATTATTATGGCGATCATGCCTTTGTGCAGTTGGCCGAAGGGCTTAGGCAATATCCCAATGAATGGATGATGGTGGCCTGGCCGCTGGGACTGACCTTGTCCGAGCATGGCGGGGTGAATCGTGGCCTGTGTGAGGTCAATGGGAGGGGTTACCTGACTTCGGTGCAGGAGTGGCTCGATATTCGTCCAGGCACCCATGGCCTTGAGGGAGAGCTTCAGGGTGAACGCCGGCCGATAGCCGCCGATGCCTTGGTATCCATGACCTGCTGGGGCTTTTCGGCGAATATATTTACCGCACTGGAACAAGGGCTCAGTCGCTTTTTGGCAACCCATGGTGATGATCTTAAAGCCGAGTGTTATCTGCCTGCGATAGTGCAAAATGCAATTGAGCCGCCAGACCCAGAGCCGTGTCAGCAACAGCAAAACCTTGCCACCCGCAGTGTCAGGGTGGAAACCGCCCGCGAGGCCTGGTTGGGAGTGACATATCCCCAGGATGCCGCCCGGGTGAAACAGCAATTACAGGAGTTAATGGGTGCTTGAACTTATTCGGCAGCAGGTGCTGCCTCATTTCGGGATCCCTGACAATGCCAAAATCAGCCCGCTGGGTAATGGTCATATCAACGACACCTTTCTGATCCGCAGCGCCGATGATGAACTTGTGCTGCAAAAGATCAACACCCAGGTATTTCGCGCGCCCAACGCCTTGGTTAACAATGCAGCCAAGGTCAGCGAGCATTTGAGTCAGTGTGCTGCGCAAGGCGGCTATCAACTGCAGCTGATAAGGCCTGTGATGACCCGCGAGCAGCAGTTGGCGGTGGATCTCGGTGAACAGGGGTTCTGGCGCGCCATCAGTTATCTGCCTTTCAGTCAGAGCATCGAAGTGGTGCACTCTGAGGCCGAGGCCGAACAGGCGGCGCGTGCCTTTGGCCATTTCGCCCGCGCCCTGAGCCAAGTAGACCCCCATGAACTGGAAGATGTGATCCCCAAGTTTCATCATCTGCCAGGCAGAATCGAAGCACTTTCCAAGGCGGTTGCCGAGGACCCGCTTGGGCGCCTGCAGCACTGTCGGCAGTGGGCCGAGTTGGCCTTGTCCCAGCAATCGCTGCTTGTGGAGCTTGAAGATACCTGTGCCGGTTTGCCGCTGCGGATTTGCCACAACGACACCAAGATCAATAACATGCTGTTCGACAAGCGTGATATGTCCAGCATGGCCATCATAGATCTCGACACCTGCATGAAGGGTTTCTTGATGTATGACTTCGGCGACATGGTGCGAACCTTCTGCTCGCCCGAGGCCGAAGACTCCACCGCACTCGATAAGGTCAGAGTCAGGCCCGAAGTGTTTGCCGCCATCTGCCGGGGTTACCTGGCAGAGCTGGGCGAGGTGTTGACGCCACTGGAGCGCCAGAGTCTATGGCTGGGTGCCAGAGTCATTTGTCTTATGATAGGTGTGCGTTTCCTTACCGACTATCTGTTGGGGGATAAGTATTTTCATATCCATCGCGAAGGTCACAACCTGGACAGAGCCGCCAACCAGTTCACCCTCTATCTCAGCTTATTGCAGCAGAGCGAGGCCCTAAAGGCGTGCTTGGTTTGAGCATCTCGCCGTCTCTGAAAAGGGGCGGTGAGAGGTCTCCTTTACGATATTGTCTGGAAAATCTGCTGGCGATGCAGGGCTAGATATTCTTCTGCCGGGGCAAACTTGTTTGGTAGACGAATCGGCTGGTTTTCAAAGCGCTCAAAACTGTCACTCAAATATCGATTTTTTTTCGTCAGGAGTTTAGGGGATAGCAGCAACTCCAGATGGGAATTCAAGGTGATCAAGCCTTTGTCAAAAGCGGCGTCATGCAAGCTGGAAAGACACAGGCCGTTACAGGGGTTGAGACGTTGGTTAGGCTCTTGGCTCCAAGGCACTATATGGCTGGCAATCAGTAACTCTGGAATGTCTAATCCTGTTATGCAACAGCGAAAATCATAGGCACTCAAAACCGAGCTTCTAAATACTTGTTGGCCGACTCTGGTCTTAGTCAGCGTCTCTCTTTCCCTACCGTGAAAATCGTCAGTCCCTGCGGACTTTACATTTTGTGGCTCAGAGGATTGTGTTAACTGCAGGTGGGCAGCATAAGCTTTGAGATAGAAGGTTTCCCAGTCCTGGGTCATCTCTTGCCACATGGCTTTGTCGGCTCTAGAAGCACCAGGGAGTCCGCTACGACCTGTAGAGGTGATGCTGGGGTCACAGCTGGCAATATTAGCCATCTTCATCGATAGCGATGAGGCTGACCTTTGCATGAGTTCGGCTATCTGGATTATTTCTGGGTTACGCTGGCTTATTCTGCCAAAGGGCGTGTGGCTATAAAGATAAAAAGCCACCAGTAGTTCATCCCGATCCCACCTACGTTGATTTGCCATAAGCCCTCCTAGAGTGCTGCCAGTATGGATATTATTCCTTTTAAATCAAATGGAAAATTATCGGTTATTTATTCGTGTTCCCACCTAGGCATTCGCTTTTGCTGCAAAAAATCTATCATGGCGCTGACCTTGGCCGGTGTGATACTGCAGCGCCTGGCGACCAAGGTGCAAAACCGCCTGGCGGCAGCGGGTTGGACGCCATCGACACCAGGGCGTAAAATCCGCAGCTTGTGTCCTGCATAACACTATGTTTTCGGGTTATGGTTTTGGGTTTAAAGAAGAATGGAGAAACAGGAGAGAAGCATGCCGTACTCTAACAGTCAGGTTTATCAGTGGGTATTGTTCGATGCCGATGAAACCCTGTTTCAGTTCGATGCGCCGCGGGGACTCAAGCTGATGTTCTCCCGTCATGGGGTGGATTTCAGCGATGCCGACTATGCCGAGTATCAGCAAACCAATGTGCCGCTGTGGGTGGCCTATCAGGACGGCAAGATCAGCGCCAGCGAGTTGCAATTGACCCGTTTCAGTCATTGGGCCAAACGTCTCGGGCGTACACCTTTTGAACTCAATAGCGCCTTTATGACGGCAATGGCCGATATCTGTGAGCCGCTTCCCGGGGCTGCCGAGCTGCTTGATAGCCTCAAGGGCCGTGCCAGGTTGGGGATTATCACCAATGGTTTTACCGAGCTGCAGCAGGTGCGGTTGCAAAAGACCGGCTTTGCCGAACACTTTGAACTGTTGGTGATTTCAGAAGAGGTTGGTCTGGCCAAGCCGGATCCGGGTATTTTCGAGCATGCGCTGACCAAGATGCAGCAACCCGAGCGTAAACGGGTATTGATGGTGGGTGATAACCCTCATTCGGATATTCTTGGTGGCCTTAAGGCCGGTCTGGATACCTGTTGGCTCAATGTGAAAGGCGAGGCAGCTCCCGAAGGGATAAAGCCTCATATCGAGGTACGTTCATTGACTGAACTGCAAAGGCAGCTTTGTAGCTGATACAGCATCGACTGCAAGATTTTCAAATCGAAGGCCCGCCACTATGCGGGCCTTGCGCATTTCTGCGTAGCTGATAAAACCGCCGCCCGCCAGTTACTACTTTTAAGGGGTGTAGATACACCTTTAAAACGACTGTTAAAAAACATGATCTTCATCAAGTGATAATCATTATCATTCGTATAATATTACGCAACTTTGTTGATTTTGGGAGATATCTGAGTGAAACCGACTTATCTGGCAGTTGTATTGGCGGCCCTGTTGAGCCCGCATTTGATGGCGGCAGAAGCAGAAAAAACGCAGGATCCGGCAGCGGAAAACATAGAACGCTTGAGTGTGGTAGGGGTTAGGCAGCGGCTGGAGCAAGCCGGCACTTTGGCCAACACTATAATGAAGACGGAAGTCGTTGACGCCAGCATCATAGAAAACAAGAATGCCGTTAATTTGTCGGAAGCCATAGATAACTCTCCCGGGGTAAAAGTCTCCAACGAATGCTCCATGTGCGGTGTAAAACGCATCATGCTCAACGGCATGAAAGGGGAGCAGACCACGATTCTGGTGGATGGTTTGCCGGTGCATACCATGATTTCCGGTTATTACGCCGTCGATGCCATTCCCACAACCGGGATTGAACGCATTGAAGTGGCCCGCGGCGCCGGTGCTTCACTTATCGCCCCGGAGGCGATCGGCGGTACTATCAATATTATCAGTTATGAGCCCACCGAAAACGGCGCCGAGTTGGATGTCGCCGCAGGTGAAAACGGTTATCGCAAAGTGGGCTTTCTCGGCAAGGGCGTCAGTGAAGACGGCCGCACCCGGGCAACGCTGGTGGCTCAGTATGACGACAGAGATCAGTTCGATGCCGATGACAACAAGGTCAACGAGGCGCCACTGCAGGAAAACCGCAGCGTGACCGCCAGAATTTCCCAGGATATCGGCGACTTTGACAACCTGGTGCTGCGCATGGCTAATATCCAGTCGGAGATCTTCGGTGGCCCCATGCTGGGCAGTAGCTTTGCCGATGGCACAGCTTCCAGCATAGGCAATGTACTCTCAGGTTTTGATGATAAGCCCAGTGAGCCGCAACAGCTGTTTGAAGATGGTGATATCCGTAATCCTTATACCGGCAAGGCTTGGGAAACTACCGAATGGATCAAGACAGAGCGTAACGAGGCATCGCTGGCCTGGCTGAAGGAATTCAACGACGACTGGAACATGCACCTGGCGGTAAGCTATGCCGAGCACAAACAGGACTCCTTCTACGAAGGGTTTGACTATACCGCCGATGACAAGATGTGGTTCTTCGACGCCAGATTCAACTATCTGCTTAACGACAGCCATCTGTTGACCTTTGGTGCTGATCTGCGTACCGAAGAGATGCGCTCTCACTCCCGCGCCGGCAGCGCCAACCCTGACTATGTGTCCGACTCTTTTGACTATGACGTCAAGGGCCTGTACCTACAGGATACCTGGCAGGTGACAGATGACCTCGAAGTGGCCATGGCGCTGCGTTACGACAGCATCACTGCCGACTTTACCGACCCCAGTAAGCCGGGCACAGAGTTGGACGAGTCGATACTCTCGCCCAGAGTCGATATTCGCCTGCGTCACAATGAACTGTGGACCTCGCGTCTGTCTGCCGGCCGTGGCTATCGGGCGCCGCTGTCTTTCTTCGAGACTGATCACGGCATTCTGGATGGTTCATTGGGGTTCGATATCGATATCGACGAGCTGGAGCGTTCCAACTCGGTGAACTATGCCCTGAGCTACGAAGGTGACAGACTCACCTCTACCGCCTCCGTGGCCTGGACCGAAGTCGAGCATCTGGCGGCGCTGACCACCAACGACCAAGGGATCCCGCTGCTGACCCAGTTGGATGAGAAGGCCAGTGTGGTGACCACAGACATCGCTCTGGGTTATCGTCTGACTGATGACCTGACGGTAAACCTCACAGGTGAGCACTTCGACTATGACTCGGTATTCAAGTCTTCCTATGCCGTGGCACCTATCGAAGAGCGAGTGACCCTGAGCGTGGATTGGGACGTCAACGACTGGGAGTTTTTCGCCAACCTGGTGTGGATTGGCAGCCGCGATCTGTCGCAGTATGGCTATGAAGGTTACAACCGCCTGGATGCCAACGGTAAGGTGGATCCCGACTCGAAGAAACGTACTGATGCGCCGTCCTACTTTACTCTGGACTTGCGTGCCAGCTATCAGTTCAACGACAACCTGTCCTTCTATACCGGGGTCAGCAACCTGTTTGACTACACCCAGGCCGGTGACGAGGAAAGCCCCTTGTTCTATGACGCCGAAGGCGCCTTTGATGTGGGTTACATCTATGGTCCACTGCGTGGCAGAGAGATCTATGCCGGCATGAAACTGGTGTTCTGATTATGAAGCGCCTGGCTCTGGGATTATTGCTGCTGAGTGCCATGCCGTTACAGGCCTCACAACTGACTCGCGACTATCAGTTCCAGCCCCTTCGCGGGCAAGAGCAACAGACGCTGGCGCATCTCGAGGGCCAGAGTGCTGTACTGATGTTCTTTGAGCCCGAATGCCCCTGGTGTATCAAGCAGGCGGCGGTACTGAAAAAGTTACATCAGCAGTGCCATGGTCATCTGCAGCCGGTGGCGCTCGGCGTCAATGGCAATCAACTGGCCCTGAAACGGGCGCTGTTCCGCCTCAACTTTCCGTTTGAGGCTTATAGAGCGCCAATGGAGCTGGTCAGGGACATGGGCGGCATTCCTGCAACCCCTATCTTGTTGCTGCTGGACAGCAAGGGCAGGCTGATTAAGGGCTATCGTGGTTTGACCGGGGAAGCCGAACTGCAAGCGCAGCTCTGCCCGGCGGCTTGAGTGAGCACAATTCAAACCTGACCCCATCGAGATAAAAATGCCCGGCATCGAGCCGGGCATTTTGTTGTCAATCTTAAAACCTCAACTATGGCGTTGGTGATTTTTGGTGGCTGTTTGAGTGCCCTATTTCAGGGCTGTCAAACTCAGGCGCTTTAATCGTTAATCCTTGACCGCCAGCAGTTCTCTTATTTGGGCGCCGACATCGCGCTGGAATTCATCGGCCTGATCGAATACTCCCAACATCTTGATAAAGCCGTGAATCGTGCCCGGGTAGCGCTGATAGTGCACGGCTACGCCGGAAGTCGCCAACTTGTCGGCGTACAGACGGCTGTCGTCGCACAGGGGGTCGCATTCGGCGCAGTAGAGTAAGGTAGTGGGCAGCTTGCTGTGGTCGGTTGCCAGCAAAGGGGAGCAATAGGGGTGAATGGCATCGGCCGGGCTGCGTAGATAGTGGTTCCAGTAGTACTTCATACTGTCCTTGTGCAGCAAAAAACCTCTGGCGTATTTCTCGGCCGAGGCCGTGTGCCAGCCGTACTGCACCGGCGGGTAAACCAGCACCTGGCAGGCGAGATCCGCCGAGTCTTCATCGCGGCACCTCAATGCCACCGCAGCGGCGAGATTGGCACCGGCGCTGTCGCCGAAGATACCGATTCGCTTGGGATCCAGTCCCAGTCTCTCGGCGTGTTTGAACACCCACAGGGTTGCCGCGTAACAGTCATCCATTGGGATGGGGAACTTGTGCTCCGGCGCCTTTTGATAGTTGACGGCAATCACCACCACGCCGCAACTCTTGGCCAGTGCCCGGCTGAAAGGGTCGTTAATCTCTATGTTGGACACCATCCAGCCGCTGCCGTGAAAGTAGATCAGCACCGGTTGGGGTTGCTCGCTGTGTTTCGGGCGGTAAATCCTAACCGGCAGGTCGGCGGTAGGGCCGGGAATAAACCTGTGTTCAACGGCGGCCATCTCTTCCGGTGGCCTGGCCGGGGGAATATCGCTGTGTTCCTGATGACGACCGGCCTCGGGCGCCAGATCTTCATAGGGCGTAAAGCCTGCGGCATAGGTTTGCTGCAGGAAAGTTTCAACCTGGGGATTGAGTGGCATACGGGTACTCCATTCAGCAAGGGGATCAGGCCTTGTAGGTCACCTCTGTGACTCCTTTGAGCCTGGGACGGTTGGCTTCGGCTTGTGTCAGCGGCCTCACTTCCCGAAGGGAGTTGTGGCAGCGCGGCACCAGCGCCTGATATTCCTGGGTATTGAGGCGTTTCCAGTGTAGATCCTGCTCTGTGACATCGCGGATATATCGGGCGGGAGAGCCTGCCAGTAACTGCCGCGGTTGCCCCTGAAAACCGGCTTTGATAAAGCTCATGGCGCCGACTATGCTGTCTGGCCCTATCTCGGCACCATCCATGATCACGCTGTTCATGCCTATCAGGGCATTGCGGCCTATGATGCAACCGTGCAGCACGGCGCCATGGCCGATATGGCCATCTTCGGCGACTATGGTGTCTTGATCGCAATAGCCGTGCATGATGCAGCCATCCTGCAGATTGCTGCCGGCCTTGAGGATCAGCCGGCCATAATCACCGCGAAGGGAAGCGTGAGGGCCAACGTAGACATTGGCGCCGACTATTACATCGCCTATCAGTACGGCACTGGGGTGAACAAAGGCGCTGGGGTCGACAACAGGGATCAGACCTTCAAATGCATAACAGGTCATGGTATTTATCCTGTGGGTTGCAGGGGTGGGACATCCTTGTCCCGGTTGGCGTGCTTTCCTTAAATTATTTGCCTTTCCAGACGGGATCGCGTTTTTCGGCAAAGGCCTGCGGCCCTTCCAGCGCGTCTTCAGAATGCAATACGGAAGGATAGTGTTTCAGTTGGCCGCTGCGGATAAAGCGATAGGCTTCTTCCACCGGCATTTCGCTGGTGGTGCGATAAACCTCTTTCAGGGCGGCGATGGCCAGAGGAGCACTCTGGGTGATCTCCTGCGCCAACTCTCGGGCGGTTTCCATCAGCTGGCTGTTGTCCACTACCCGGTTGACTATGCCCCAGCGCAGCGCTTCCTGGGCATCCATGCGGCGGCCGGTCATCATCATTTCATTGACAATCGCAGGTGGGATCAGCTTGGGCAGACGCAGCATGCCGCCGCTGTCCGGTACTATGCCCAGTTTGGCTTCCGGTAGGGCGAAGCTGGCGTTGTCGCTGCAGACTATCATGTCGGCGGCCAGGGCCAGCTCGAAACCACCACCGAAGGCATAACCGTTGACGGCGGCGATAACTGGCTTGTCCAGATCGAACAGCTCGGTTAGACCGGCAAAACCACCAGGACCAAAGTCGGCATCCGGGGCTTCGCCCTCGGCGGCGGCTTTCAGATCCCAGCCGGCAGAGAAGAAGCGCTCACCGGCCCCTGTGATAATTGCCACCCGCAGTTCCGGATCATCACGGAAAGCGATAAAGGCTTCACCCATGGCAAAACTGGTCTTGGCATCTATGGCGTTGGCCTTGGGGCGATCCAGGGTGATTTCCAGAATATGGCCATTGCGGCGTATGTGTAACGATTCGTTCATGCTAATACTCCATCTGGATTAAAATATCACTGAGTATGTGCGAAATACAGTTAACGCTTATCGCCAGCCTAAGGCCACAATTATTTATGGCTTAAGCAGATATTACCCAGCTATTACATTTATTGGTAATAAGCAACTTACCAAATACTTTTTGGTTTTTACGGTTCGCTTTTTAAGCCTTCGATATATTGAAGGCTTAAATTTTTAATTCGGTTTATTTGTTTGGCTGATTGTCAGCAAAGACTCTTCTTTTTTATTTTTCCCGAACAGGTTCTCGGTAAGTTTTTTCTGATCTCAAGGAAAGAAGGCACCTTGAATTTAGCCATATGTTCTTCACAATATTCGAAGAACTCCTCTTCAGTAATCGCCTGGTTTTTATGCAAGACAATAAAAGCCTTGATGGCTTGATCTCGAATAGAGTCTTTCACCCCAATAATGGCGACATCGGCAATTTTGGGGTGCTCGGAAATAATGTTTTCCAGTTCGACACAGGAGATATTTTCGCCGCAGCGTTTGATCATGTTGCAGCTGCGATCGATAAAATAGAAGAAACCTTCCTCATCGACGTAGCCTGAGTCGCCTGTGTGCAGCCAACCGTCGGCCGAGAGTGTCTTGGCGGTCTCTTCCGGCAATTTGTAGTATTCACGAAACAGTGTCTTACCCGGTTCGCCCTTGATACAGATCTCCCCGGTCTCGCCGGGAGGTAGGGGGCGCCCCTGTTGATCGCGGATCTCCACTTGATAGCCCATGCCGACCCGGCCGATGGAGGGCCAGCGCCGCTTGTCACCTGGGCGGTCGCCTATGACGCCGACTATGGTTTCTGTCATGCCATATGAGGTAAACAGGCGCACGTTAAAGCGGTCGATAAAGGCGTCTTTTTCCTGATCTGACAGGTTGAGATAGAACAACACTTCACGCAGGCAATGCTGTTTCTCCCAGGGCATTTGCGGCTGCATCATCAGGGTGCGGATCATCAGCGGGATACATTCTGTGACTGTGGCACGATACTTACAAATCTGACCCCAGAAGGCGCGGGCGCTGAATTTTTCCAGCATCACAAAGGTGGCTCCCGCCGAAAAGGCCGCCATGGCTGCGGTGCACTGGCAGTCGATATGATAGGCGGGCATGGGGGTCAGGTAGATATCATCATCTCTGAGGGCACATTGCCAGGCGGTGTAGTAACCGGCGAATCTGAGGTTGTAGTGGGTAATTACCACGCCCTTGGGACGGGAAGTGGTGCCCGAGGTAAACAGGATTTCGGCAACATCGCTGCTGCTCAATGGCACTCTATGTTGCAGCTCGTCGGGTTGTGCCAGCCTTAGGTGGTGAAAATTGAGAATATTGGCCGGCGCGGTGGCAGATTCATCGGCAATCAGCAGTATCTGCTGTAGTGGAGAGCCGGGATCTTGCTGCAAACAGCTATAGAGTGATTGAAAATCGCTGCTGGTAACCACCAGCGAGATAGCGCACTTGTCCAGAATGTAGGCGGTTTCTTCCTGCAGCAGATGAGTATTTATCGGCACCATGATGGCGCCTATCTTGGCCAGACCGAACCAACAGAAGATGAACTCGGCACAGTTGTTGATATGCAGTGCCACCTTGTCGCCCTTGGCGACGCCCAGCGAATGAAACAGGTTGGCGGTGCGGTTGATCTCTTTATTGAGCCCGGCATAACTGTATTCCTGGGCCAGCCCTTGAAGGTTTTCGACGATAAGCGCCGTTTTCTCTCCATAGTTGAGGGCCAGATCATCCCAAGTCTGACGTAAATCTTGTCCAGCTATTATATCCATTTGACACCTTGCTCAATAAAACGTTTTCAGCGGGGTATACTGCGAAGGCTTGAACACAAGCCTTCGCGCGACTTCAGGAGTTATTTTTCTCCTTTGATTTTGGCCAGCCCTTTATTCACCAGCTCCTGGATAGTGGCTTCGTCGTAGCCGATATCTTTGAGAATGGCATCGGTATCCATGCCGTGGCTTGGCATGCCGCGCCAGATCTGGCCTGGGTTGTTCTTGAATTTGGGCATCACATTGGGGCCCTTGCAGGTACGGCCGTCCATAGTTTGCCACTCGGTGATCGACTCACGGGCGATGTACTGAGGGTTGGACTCCAGGTCTTCGGCGCTGAGTACCTTGGCACAGGCAATTTTCAGTTCGGCGAAGCGTTCGCGTACCTGTTCAATGGTGCGTTGGCCTATGTAGCGTTCCAGCGCATTTTCAATTTCCTGTCCATGTGGGCATTCGATGCGGTGGATAAGCTGAGTGCCTTCAGGTATGGCTTCTGTGTGCAGCAGGTGGCCAAGACCTATGTCTTTGAACAGCTCTTCAATCTGGGTGACGCCGACCATTTCCATCACTATGTAGCCGTCTTCACACTTGTACAGGCCACAACCAGCATAGTAAGGGTCACGGCCCTTGTACTGGCGTGGTGCCATCTGACCGCCGTTGAAGTAGTCCATCATGAAGTACTGGCCCATGCGTAACATAACTTCATACATGGCCACGTCGATACTTTCGCCAACACCTGTTTGCTGCGCCTTATACAGGGCTGCCAGTGCAGATGTGGTTACAGTCATACCTGAAAAATAATCAGCTGTATAAGGGAAGGATGCCATGGGTTGGTCGACATCGCCGTTTTGCATCAGATAGCCGCTGAAGGCCTGGGCAATGGTGTTATAAGCGGCCAGGTGAGTGTATTCCTCGGTGCCGTATTGACCAAACCCAGATAAG
Source organism: Shewanella sp. BJSY2023SW007 (assembly GCF_047314525.1). Classification (NCBI taxonomy): domain Bacteria; kingdom Pseudomonadati; phylum Pseudomonadota; class Gammaproteobacteria; order Alteromonadales; family Shewanellaceae; genus Shewanella; species Shewanella sp. BJSY2023SW007. Next base: position 50,175 of record NZ_JBKORL010000006.1, read on the forward strand.
TGAGCGATAACTAACTTTTTGTTGCGTTCCCATAAGACTTCATCAGTGATACCGCGACGGGCAAAGGCCGGGCCCTTACTGGCTTCGATAAAGATGTCTGTGGTTTCCATCAGCTTGAGGAAGGCTTCGCGTCCTTCATTCTTGAAGATATTCAGCGACAAGGCATGCAGGTTGCGGCGAGATAGTTCTGGATAGTTGGGTTGTACCCGGATAGTGTCTGTGTAAGCCACGTTTTCAATCCAGATAACTTCGGCGCCCCATTCAGCAAATAGCTGCCCGGCAAATGGACCGGCAATCTCGATACCGGAAAACACCACTCTGAGACCGGAGAGCGGACCGAATGTAGGCATAGACAAGTGTTGTGACATGATCTGTTCCTTCTAGCAATTCTTGGCATTGATGGCGCAGATTGTGCTGCGTCATACTGACCGGCCGGGTTCACCGGGAGCAGGGAGATAAGCAAACCCGGCCGGTCCTCAAGGCAACTATTTGTTGCGGTACTCTTTCAGCACTGCGCGACCCAGTGTCAGGATCTGCATTTCGTCTGAACCACCTGAGACTCTGTCTACCCGCAGATCGCGCCAGAAGCGGCTGATGCGGTGTTCACCGGCGATGGCGTAGCCACCGAAGACTTGCATGGCATGGTCGACTACCCGGAAGGCGGCGTTGGCGCAGTAGTACTTACACATGGCCGCGTCACCAGAGGTCATCATGCCGTTGTCGGCTTTCCAGGCAGTGTGGTAGATCATGTTGCGCATGTTGTTCAGCTCGATGGCCATATGGGCAAACTTCTCCTGGATCAGCTGAGTGCGGCCAATGGTTTCACCGAACTGTACCCTCTGGTTGGCATACTTGGCAGCGTCTTCAAAGGCGCAGTAAGCCGTACCATAGTTGGTGCAGGCCACCAGGAAACGCTCGTCATCGAACTCTTCTTTTACCCGCAGGAAGCCGTTACCCTCAGTGCCGAAGAAGTCTTTCTCTTCCAGCTCAACATCGATGAACTGCACTTCACAGCAGCTGTCCATCTTCAGACCGAGTTTGGGAAGCTTGCTGACCTTGATACCTGGCTTGGTCATGTCGACGAAGAACTCGGAGAACACAGGTTTCTCAGAGGCTGAGTCTTTGGCCATCACTACCAGGAAGGGGCAACCGGCGGCACTGGTGATAAAGCACTTGGTGCCATTGAGGTAAATCTTGCCATCGCGGCGAGTATAGGTAGTCAGCAGGCTACCAACATCGGAACCGGCAGACGGCTCGGTGATGGCGGAATTCCACATCTGTTTGCCGGTACCCAGGAAGGCCATGATCTTGTCGATCTGTTCTTGGGTACCGTGTTTCAGTACCGTAGTAAAGCCGGCCAACTGAAATAGGACATAGGTGGGGGCACCGAGGCGGCCCAACTCTTCCCAGATAACCGCCAAGGTCATCAGCCCGGCTTCCATGCCGCCGAACTCTTCCGGCAGTAACAGGCTATCTATGCCCATATCTGCCAGTTCTTTTACAAATCTTTCTGGATATTGACTATTTTCATCGCACTCAGAGAAATATTGTTCCCAATTTTCTCTTTCCATTAAGTCACGAACACCTTTAACGAATAGTTCCTGCTCATCTGTTAAGCGATAATCCATGAAAACTCCCCTATATAAATATATTTAATCAAGTTAAGGTGTGAGGTGAATCTATAATTAGATTAACTCTTCCAATTATTTTTTCGTGAATCTTTCAAGAATGAGATAATGATCATTATGTTCACGAAAATGAGAGGCGCACCGCCGGCAATAATGGCTGTTTGCAGAGGTTTTAATCCGCCAAGTGCCAACAAAACAATACCGATAACACCGACCAATACAGACCAACCTACACGAACCCAAACTGGTGGTTCATTATCCGCATCGACGCCTTTACAGGTTGACATGGCCAAGGTGTAAGAACAGGCGTTAATTAATGTCACTGTTGCCAAGAAACACAGAATAAAGAACATCCACATGGTGATGGTGCTCATTGGCAAAGCGGCCCAAGTTTCAATAATGGCCCTGGCGGCACCATATTGTTCAATCAGGGCAGGCATATTGACGATATTTTCATTCATCAGATTAAGTGTGTTACTGCCCAGAATGGTCCACAGCAACCAGGTAGAAGCTGTCAAGCCGCCTACCATGGCCAGACACAGCTGACGCACGGTTCTGCCGCGAGAGATCTTGGCCAGGAAGATACACATTTGGATGCCGTAAACTACCCACCAGGCCCAGTAGAACACTGTCCAATCCTGAGGGAAGCTGCTTTCACTGACTGAGGCAGTGTAGAACAGCATACGGCCCATGTTCATCAGCAATACCCCGATGGAATCGGTGAAGTAGTTTACTGTGAAAGTGGTGGCGCCAATGATGAGTACCCAGGCAAGGATGATGATACTCAGGTAGCTGCGCAGGTCACTGGCAATCTTGATCCCTTTTTGCAGACCAAAGGCCACACAAATGGCGTTGAAAATGATCCAGGCTGAGATGATGGTGGCATCTACTTCAATGGTGCGCGGAATACCGAACAGATATTGAATACACTCGGTAACCAGAGGCGTCGCCAGACCCAGACTGGTACCCATGGCCAGGATTAGCGCCACGACATAGATGTTATCTATGATGGTGCCTATGATGCCTTCACACTTCTTGCCCATGATGGGATAAAGCGTACCGCTTGGACGTACCACGTCCATTTTCTTTACGAACAGGAAGTAACCCAGAGCGACAGAGAAGAAGGCATAACCGGCCCATGGTAGGGGGCCCCAGTGGAACAGACTATAGGCCAGACCAAACTCTTTGGCTTGGACTGTCAGAGGTTCCATTTCAAATGGGGGATAACTGACATAATAGTAGATCTCCAATGAACCCCAGAACAGCACGGCGGCTGAGGTACAGGAGGCAAACATCAGGAAGATCCAGCTTCCGGTACTGAATTCCGGTTCTTCATTACCGAGACGGTTATTGGCATAAGGACCGAATAGCAACCAGAGCCAGCCGGCCAGCATGACTATCATGTACCATTCAAATGCCCAGCCCCAACTATGGGTTAAATAGTGGAAGACCGCGCTGATAACTTCATTGGCTGCATCTAGGTCTCTTACAGTAAAGTAGGAGAGAAGGATCACCACCAATAGTGAAGGGAAAAATATTTTCGCTTCAATACCGGCCTTTTTGATCTTTTTATTTTCACTCATCAAAATTCTCCATGCCCAAAAAGTCTTTAATTGATTTTCAGGAAAGGTGAGCCCGTAAGGTTTAATAAAAAACCTCAGATTAATAAAAAATGATTTGGGTTTGAGCTACTGGTTAGATAGCTCAGTTATTAAAACCAATATTGCAGGTGAATGTTGAATCGACCATTCCACTCCTTATCGCTGTCCTCAAGACCCAGACTATTGTCACCTAGCCAGAGAACATTTTTGGCATGATAATAGTCGACATATACAAAGAATTGTTTGTATGAAAGAGATACCCCAGTACTGTTAAGTACAGAGTCATCAAATTTTGACTCATCTGGAGTCAAAATACTGAAGTCGTTATAGAAGGTGAATTGACCACCCCATTGGGTATTAAAAACTTTTGACAAGTTGAAGGTCATGATGTCGCCTTTGGCGGCTACTTCATAAAAACCATTTACTGCACCAATACCAATTTTTGAAGTATCTATTTGACCATCATCATATTGATCAAAGTCATATTTCAAATACTGGAGTTGCACACCCCAGTCACGATATTTTGCATCCAGGTGTACGGCATAGTTCAGGTTGTCTCCTGATTCATCGGCCACCGGATTATAAAGTTGGCCGTATTCAACAGAGGCTCCCAAGAGCACTTGCCAGTTATCGTTTTCCCATCTGTAGGTCTCGCGCAGACTGGCGGTATTGTATTCCTTGTTGTTATAGGTAGTACCATTGACAGTGCCTGAACCTATGGTACCAGCGAAGTTACGATAGTCGCTGCCCTTGTAGAGAGAGCTCTGGATGAAGGAAAAGTCTGTTTCGAAGTTATTGAATTTATGGTTGATATTGAATCCAACACCATAGTCATCTTCGAAACCAAGGTAGTAGTTGAGGCTGTACCACCAGTTGTGGGAAGCAAAGTTCTTATTACCAAATGCCTTGTTGACTACCCCGAGCTGCAAGGTTAAATCTTCATTGGCATTCCAATAGGCATAACCATTTTTTAGGTAGTCATAGCCATCGGCAAAGCGGTATTCAGCGACAAATCCATAGTCTTCAAAATCCTGGGATAGTTTTATTCCCAGGGTATTGAAATCAAAGTCTCCTCCTGTGGCTTTTGAAGCATCACTAAAATCTTTAATGCTGTAGTTAGCTCTTATTGAACCACTGATCTCTACTGCCAAACTTGGCATGCTAAGCGTTAGTCCTAATAACATTAAGCTTATGTTTTTTAGCTTAAACTTATTCATTCATCACCCTCCGTTTTTAATTTGAACCGATTATGGTTTCGGCAATAAATAAAAAAACATTCCCGCATCACACTTTTGGTCAATGGATTGTTGCTCTGCTCGAAAATATGTGACGAGAGTCACCAAAAACGGCAAAAATGAACCGTTTGCGCTCGTTATATAATCAGGTTTTTTGTAATCTGGCTTAGAAATCAGATATTGCTCACAAAAAATGGCTCAACAAACGAATTTGTTTGGTCTTAATTGAAAATAGCTTGTATTAATAAAATGAAGCTGATGGATTGTGAGAGGTTTATTTAATTAATCTGATAATCAATTAAGCAACTCTAAATTTGGTTAAGGTGAACTAATCTATTATCCATGTTGATATTTAAATGGGTGTGGAATTTTATTCCCTTTCGTTACCCAGGAGGGTGCGACTTTGTGTGATGTAAGCCTGAAACTTTATTGATTATGGGTTTCAGATCACCAATGTTGAGGAGTGTAAACCAGTAGAGACGAATGTTTATAGTGATACTTAGACTGGAGATAAGATGAAGATCATTGCATGTTATAAGCTTGTCCCGGAAGAGCAGGATATCAAAGTCATTCCCAACCTTCCTGTAGACACAAGTAATGTAAACAAAAAGATAGGTCAATTCGATCTGTGTGCCGTTGAAGCTGCGGTACAAATCAAGGCAACCCAGAGCGATTGCAATATTACGGCGCTGAGCATAGCCGCAGATGCACTGGCCGCCCCCAAAGCCTGTAAAGATATTCTTTCAAGAGGCCCAGATGCACTGACTCTGGTCTGCGACCCTAAGTTGGAACAGGTATTACCGCATGAAACTGCCAGAGTGCTGGCGGCGGCGGCCAAGCAGGAAGGTTATGACCTGATCCTCTGCGGTGACGGTTCCGGTGACCTCTATGCTCAGCAGGTAGGTTTGCTGCTTGGTGAATTGCTGCAAGTGCCTTGCATCAATGGTGTCAGCAAGATTCTGGAAGTCGCCGATGGCGTGGTCCGGGTCGAGCGTGAGCTGGACGATGAAGTTGAAGAGCTGGAGTTGTCGCTCCCTGCCGTATTAGCGGTTTCTGCCGATATCAACGAACCTCAAATCCCTTCAATGAAAGCCATTCTGGCCGCAGGTAAAAAGCCGGTCAACAAGTTGGCTTATGCCGATCTGGCGCTGGAAGAGATCCCACAACTGGTTGAGCTGGTGTCTATTACTGCGCCTGAGCAGAAGGCTCGCAAGCAGATCATCATTGAGGGTGATGACGATGGCCAGGTTGCCGAGTTTGTCGGTCATATTGGCAACGTATTGAATTGAGGGGGATGAAATGAGCAAGCTAGCAAATGTTTGGGTTTTCAGCAGTGAGGCCGCTCGTCTGCCCGAAGTGATGGCCGCCGGTCTGCAACTGGGTAACAGTGTTTCTGTATTTGTCTTGGGTGGTGCCGATGAAGTCGCCAGGGCTGCGGCACTGGGCGCAAACAAGGTGTATCACCTGGGTGAGAAGGATTCTAGCCGCATAGTTGAAGATTATGCTCTGACCATGGCCAAGGCGATTGAAGCCGAAGCGCAGCAATCTTTGGTCTTGCTGCCTGCCAGCCGTCGTGGCAAGGCGTTGGCTGCTAAGCTGGGTGTGCGCCTGAGTGCCGGGGTTTTCAATGATGCCGCCGAACTCACAGTCGATGGTGAAGGTCATGTGGGTGCCAAGCACCTGGTCTACGGTGGCCTGGCCATAGGTGAAGAGAAGATCACCTCTCAAATTGCCGTAGTGACTCTGGCTGCCGGCGCCTTCAAGGAGTTGCCAGCCGAAGAAGCGGGTCGCAGCGCCGACACTATCACTCTGGAATTTGTTGCCCCTGCCAATGGTATTCGTTGCCTGGCTCGTCGGCCAAAAGAAAAGTCCAATGTGGATTTGGGTAAGGCTAAGCGCGTTATCGGTGTCGGTAACGGTATCGGTTCTCTGGACAACCTGAAGTTGCTTGAACAGCTGGCCGACAATGTGGGAGCCGAACTGGGTTGTAGTCGCCCGATCGCCGAAACCGAAAAATGGATGGAGCGTGAGCGCTACATTGGGGTTTCAGGTGTGATGATCAAACCTGATGTCTATGTGGCTGTCGGTATTTCCGGTCAGATCCAGCACATGGTCGGTGTCAATGATTCCCAAACCATTATCGCTGTCAACAAAGATAAGAATGCCCCCATCTTCCAATATGCGGACTACGGCATTGTCGGTGATATCAACAAGATAGTTCCAGCCTTACTGAACAGTTTCAAAGGTTAACTGTTTGGCCCGACTACCGGCTCAAGGGGCCGGTAGTCTCGAATTCAAGAGAGGATCAGCATGTCAGAAGATGCATTTGACGCAATCATAGTGGGAGGCGGACTCGCCGGCTGCGTTGCTGCCTATGTCCTGGCCAGTCAGGGCGCCGATGTTCTGGTGATTGAACGCGGCAACTATGCCGGGGCCAAGAATATGACTGGCGGTAGACTCTATGCTCACAGCCTGGAAAAGATTATGCCCGATTTTGCCAAGCGGGCACCGCTGGAGCGTAAGGTCACCAAGGAAAAAGTATCGTTTCTCACTGATGATACGGCAGTAACTCTGGACTATCACAACGGCCGTGGTCAGGAGCCGGTAGAGGAGTCTTATACTCTCCTCAGGGGCACTTTCGACCAGTGGTTGGCCGAACAGGCCGAGGAAGCCGGAGCTCAGTTTATTACCGGTATTCGGGTCGAAAAAATTCTCAAGGAAGACGGTAAGGTTGTTGGTGTAGAAGCCGATGGCGACTCGCTGCTGGCCAAGACAGTGATTCTGGCTGAAGGAGTCAATCCGCTTCTGGGTGAGCAGATCGGCATGGTTAAGCCCAAGGTGCAAGCCAGTGCCATGGCGGTCGGTGCCAAGGAGCTGATTGCCCTGTCCGAGCAGCAGATTAAGGATCGCTTTAATGTCAGTGGTGACGAAGGGGTTGCCTGGTTGTTTGCCGGTTCACCCTCCAATGGTCTCTTGGGTGGGGGCTTCCTCTATACCAATAAAGACACTGTTTCTTTGGGTATTGTGTGTGGTTTGCACCATATCGAAACTTCCTCCAAGACAGTGCCGCAGATGCTGGAAGACTTCAAGAATCATCCGGCGATCAAGCCTTTGATTGAAGGCGGCAAGCTGCTCGAGTACTCAGGCCACGTGGTTCCCGAGGCCGGACTGAACATGGTGCCAAAGCTGGTGGATGACGGTGTCTTGATTGCCGGTGATGCGGCAGGTTTCTGTATCAACGTGGGCTATACGGTTCGCGGTATGGATTTAGCCATTGCATCCGGTGAGGCCGCCGCCAGAGCCGTGCTCGCAGCCAAGGCCAAGAATGATTTCAGTGCCGCTGGACTCAGTGCCTATCAAACACTGTTGGACAACAGCTTTATCATGAAAGATCTCAAGCTGTACCAGAAATTACCCGCCTTTATGGAGAACCCAAGGATCTTCAATCAGTATCCCAAGCTGGTCGCCGATCTCATGCAGGAGATGTTCACCATAGATGGCAGCGCCTCGCAGCCTCTGCGCAAGACCCTGATGAAGCATGCCAAAGAAGTGGGTTATATGAATCTGATTAAAGATGGTATTAAGGGGATGACAGCGATATGAGCGAGCCAGTCAATGTTGATGTGAAACTGGGGGTAAACAAATTCTATGTTGATGAAGGGCATCCACATATTGAGCTTGTTGAAAACCCGGATATCAATGAATTCCGTAAGTTGGTCAACGCCTGCCCAGCAGGACTCTATAAAATTCAGGACGACGGCAGCCTAAAATTTGACTCTGCCGGTTGCTTGGAATGTGGCACCTGTAAAATGCTTTGCGGTGAAACCATTATCAAGAAATGGGAATACCCCAGAGGTACATTCGGTATTGAATATCGTTATGGTTAGTGCCGCTCGAAAACCTTAAATCTGAATTTAAGTTAGTTTTCTAACGAGCTCGATTGTGCAAAGTGAGAGCATACACTTTCAAGGTTATCCACTCTTTTTAGTCAACAGGGTGAAATAACTGTTTATTTTAAGCGCTATGCTCTTATCCATTATTCAGCCTATTTAAGTTTTACATGCTATTTATGTAGTTTGCTAATTGTAACCGTTTTCTCACTTTTGAGCTTCAGATTTGTTTTAATTCCATTTTTTATTCAGTATTTCTCGGCTGAGAAATCAGGCTGAAGATTAATGGCACATTTTTGTGAACGAATAAATCAAATGAATTTATTGGTTTAAAATAAGAGATTAGCATATGAAAGCTAAAAAGTTCGATGAAATGGAGTTTACGCCATTACATAAGAAAATCATGTTTTGGGGCAGTGGTGGTCCCTTCCTCGACGGTTATATTCTGGTCATTATTGGTTTGGCGCTGGAGCAACTTATCCCCGAGATGCAGTTGGATGCCAACTGGATTGGTTTGGTTGGGGCGTCTACCCTGGTGGGCCTGTTTGTCGGTACTGCACTCTTTGGCTATGTGGCTGATTTGTTTGGTCGCAAGTTAATGTTCCTGATAGATATCATAGCAATAGCCGTGTTATCTGTCGCCACCATGTTCGTCTCATCCCCAATAGAATTAGTGGTGATGCGCTTCCTTATCGGGGTGGTGATTGGAGCCGATTACCCCATTGCCACCTCCATGGTGGCCGAGTTCTCCCCAACCAAGAAGCGCGCCTTTACCATGGGTTTTATCGCGCTGATGTGGTACGTGGGCGCTACTGCGGCCAATGCGGTTGGTTATCTGCTTTACGATCTCGAGGGTGGCTGGCGTTGGATGTTGGGCAGCGGCTTGATCCCTTGTCTTGTTATCCTGCTTGGGCGTTTCCATCTACCCGAGTCGCCACGTTGGCTGCTGCGCAAGGGCCGTATCGCTGAGTATAAGCAGGTTATGCAACAGTACTTTGGCGGCAATATTCATATTGAAGCGGAAGAGAAGATCGATACCCAGTATTGTAAGCTGTTCGAAAAACGCAACTTCACCATGATTATCTTTATCGGCACTATCTGGACCTGCCAAATTATCCCCATGTTTGCCATCTACACCTTTGGGCCGCAGATAGTTGGGGCCTTGGGTTTCTACGATGGCAAAGACTCGGCACTTGGCAACATCATCATTAGCGCCTTCTTTATCATAGGCTGTATCCCGGCCATGTATTGGCTGGATTCCATGGGCCGCCGGCCACTGCTTATCATCAGCTTTGCCATGATGACCTTGTCACTGGCGATGCTGGGGCTGGTGTCCTCACCCGGTATCTGGGTGGTGATTGCGGCCTTTGGTATGTACGCCTTCTGCTCAGGTGGTCCGGGGATCTTGCAGTGGCTCTACCCCAATGAATTGTTCCCTACCGATATCCGTGCTTCGGCCGTGGGGGCCGTGATGTCTTTTAGCCGAATAGGCACCATACTATCGACCTATGCTTTGCCTGTATTTATGAACGCTTATGGGGTTTCCTGGACCATGATGGCTGGCGCCGGTATTTCACTGCTGGGCCTGGTGGTTTCCATCTTGCTGGCACCGGAAACCCGTGGCATGACCTTGGCGGATACCAGTGTTGCCGGATTTGTAAAACACTGATTATCAGATACTAACTATCAAACGCTGCTTATTAAAAATATCGAAAATCGCCGCCTCCAAGGAGGCGGCAACAGCTTCAATGGTCGGCGACATAAGGGTTGTGGCGCCGCTCTTCAGCAAAAGTGGACATGGGGCCATGACCGGGAATAAAGCAGGTATCTCCCCCCAGCGGCCAGAGTTTGTTCTTGATGGAATCCAGCAGCGCCGCGTGATTCCCGCCGGGAAAATCGCAGCGGCCTATGGAGTGTCTGAACAGCACATCGCCAACCCAGGCCAACTTGGCCGCCGGGGCAAAGAATACCAGGTGGCCTGGTGTATGGCCCGGACAATGAATCACCTGAAGTTGTAACTCGCCGACCCAAATAGTGTCATCCTGCTCAAGAAAGCGGTCTGGATAAAAGACATCACAGTGGGGAAATTGATATAGACGACATTCCTCCGGCAGCATATCAAACAGAAAAGTATCATCCTTATGAGGGCCGAGTATTTCGGTCGATGAACTTTCGGCCAATAATCTGGCTGCGCCGATATGATCTATATGACCATGGGTCAGGAGTATCTTATCCAGCTCCAGTTTATTGTCTTCAATAAAACTTGTTATCTTCTCTACTTCACCACCTGGATCTATTACAGCGGCCTTGTTGCAACCATCTTGCCAAACAACACAGGCATTTTGTTTATAATGAGTTACGGGAATAATTTTGAAGTTTACATTTTGAGTCATTTATATCTCCACGATTATATAAATATAAATTGAGTTTACTGGTGGATGGATTCTATTGGTTGATATTGCTCAATAAATCATAATTTATTTTCTGTGATTTTATTTTTTAATTCATTAAATGGATTGCTTCAGGCTTTAAATTTATATCTTGTTGTTGAATAATCTATTTCACTTGGATTATTGTGAAATAGCTCAAAGGGATGGCGGGCTAATTTCTATAATATTGACCATGTTCCAGCATTTCTAACTGGATTGACTCGAATATGCCTGGGGTTATACTGCCGTAGGTACCTGTCGCAGAGTTTCGATAGGTATCCTGCTTACTGATGAAAACTTGCTGAGGTATCGATGAACTATCGACTGACAAACGAACAAGAAGCATTTATTGCAGGAGTAAGAGACCTGATGTCACAGGAGGACTGGGAATGCTATTTCTCCGCCTGCGACGACAACAATGAATATCCTGAGCGTTTTGTCAGAGAGCTGGCCAAGCTGGGGCTGGATAGTTTGCTGCTTCCGGAAGAATACGGCGGCAGCGATGCAGGTCTGGTGACTCTGGCCTTGATCTGGGAAGAGTTGGGCCGTCTCGGTGCGCCAACCTATGTGCTTTATCAGATGGCGGGTTTTCCTACCATATTACAGGAAGGCACCCAGGAGCAGATCGATAAGATCATGGCTTATATTGGTACTGGCAAACAGGTGTGGAACTCGGCGGTCACCGAGCCGGATGCCGGCTCGGATGTGCGCAGTCTGCAGACCACTTACACCCGGAAGAAGGGCAAGGTCTACCTCAATGGCACCAAATGTTATATCACCAGTGCCGCCGAGACGCCTTATCTGGTGGTGATGGCCAAAGATTCCGCCAGCTTCGAACCGATTTTCTCCGAGTTTTTTGTCGACATGAGTAAACCGGGGATCTCTGTCAGCCACTTGCCCAAGCTGGGACTGAAGATGGACAGCTGCTGTGTGGTGGAGTTCGACAACGTAGAGCTGGAGGAAAAGGACTTCTTCGGCACCGAAGGCAACGGTTTTGCCAGGGTGAAGAAGGAGTTTGATCTGGAGCGTTTCCTCATTGCCTGCAGCAACTATGGTTGCGCCTATTGCGCCTTCGAAGATGCCGCCCGTTACGCCAACAAGCGGGTACAGTTTGACTTGCCGATCGCCAAGACGCAGCTGATCCAGGAAAAGTTTGCCTATATGTCGGTGCAGCTCACCAACATGAAGAACATGATTTATCACACCGCCTGGAAGGCTGACAACGGCCAAATGACCCCGGGCGATGCCGCCAAATGTAAGCTTTACTGCTCCAAGGCGGCCTTCGATGTGGTCGACAATGCCATGCAGGTGTTTGGCGGCCAGGGGATCACCGGCGAGCATCGCATCAGCCGTTTCTGGCGCGATCTGAGGGTCGACAGAGTTTCCGGCGGCTCGGAAGAGATGCAGGTGCTGACGCTGGGCCGGGAAGTGCTTCGGGAGTATGTCTAGTCTTTAGGTAAAGACAGATACCGTCCACAATGTGGCCGAGTTGGCCTTCCTGTTGGCCAAGCTGTAACCGTTATCTAGCTGAAGCCTTACTGTAGTTGGTACTGGATAACTCCGTCCTGGGTCAGGCGAAAGATCCACAGGGAGTCGCCTTCGCGGTAATACCAGCTGTTGGCCAGACCTTCTTCGGCTTTTAACTGAGAAGTGAACTCGCTCATTGCCGCGGCGGGCAGGCGGAAACTGCCGCTGGAGCTGTTGTTGTCCAGATCATTGTTGACCTTTATCTCCGTGGCCGAGGGCGGCAATATCGGTGGCAGCCAGCCTCGCTCGAATACTCCTTCAGCCCGGGCTTCGGCTTCGGTGGGGTATTGTTCGCTGATGACATCGCTGCAACCCCAGAGTAAGGCGGTTAACGTCAGCATGGAGCTGATGGAAAGGGAACGCATCAATGGTTTCATCTTGGGCTCCTTGTCAGTGAAATGGCGTTCTACTTTAACAAAGGCGGCCTGTACCTAGTCTGAAGCCAAGGTGCTTTCAGCGGTTTTGCTTTGCTTTTTCTGGACGCTTGGTTTATGACCATTGGCCCCTTTGTTGATTCGCCTAACATGCAGGCATCAATTCACATGGGTCATTAAAGCTGTTGCAGGCTGGCCAGCAAACGGTCCATCGCCCGATAACCCAGGGCCTGAGCCAGATGGCGCCGCTCGACCATGGGGCTGAGCTGCAGATCGGCTATGGTGCGCGCCACTCGTTGCAGCCGATGAAAGCTGCGCACTGATAATCCCAGCTGATTGACACTCTGTTCGAGAAACGCCAGATCGCCGGGTTTGAAACCTGCCTGCTTCAATGCCTTACTGCCCAACTGACTATTGAGTACGCCGGCGCGGCTGAGTTGCAGCTCCCTGGCCGCAGCGACTCTGGCGGCAATCTGCTCACTGGTTTCACCCTGCGCCGCCTCTGAGGTCAAGGCGCCTGGCGGGAGTTTGGGCACCTCTATGGTGAGGTCGAATCTGTCAATGAAAGGGCCAGACAGCCGGGCCAGGTAACGGCGGATCTGCTCTGGGCTGGCGCGGCTTCCTGGGCCTGCATCACCACAGGGGCTGGGGTTCATGGCGGCGATAAGTTGAAAACGGGCATCGAAGCGCAGTTTGGCTGCGGCGCGGGAGATGATGACATGGCCGGTTTCCATGGGTTCACGCAGGCAGTCGAGTACCTTGCGGGGAAACTCGGCAATTTCATCGAGAAACAGCACCCCAAGGTGAGCCAGCGAAATCTCGCCGGGTTTGGGAATCGAGCCGCCACCCACTAAAGAGATGGCCGAGCTGGTATGGTGCGGAGCGCGAAACGGGCGGCGATAAAATTCCCCCGGCTCAGTGGCCATGCCGGCCACTGAATGAATTGCCGCCACTTCCAGCGCCTCTTCATAACTCATGGGAGGCAGGAGTGAGATTATCCGGCTGGCCAGCATGGTTTTGCCTGTACCAGGTGGCCCCAGCATCAGCAGGTTATGCCCGCCGGCTGCCGCGATTTCCAGTGCTTGTTTGGCTTGATATTGGCCTATGACTTCCGACAGGCAGTCACTTGAGTGTGGCTTGGATTGTTCCAGCCATTCGGTTCCCGGCACTATCCCCGGCAGGGTTTGCTGCCCGTGCAGATAGGCGGCAATATGTTGCAGGTGCTGGGCCAGGCAACACTGTTGATAGCCCACCAAATCCGCCTCACTACGGTTATCCTGTGGCAATACCAGTTTGATACCTCTTTGACGGGCGGCAATGATCACCGGCAGGATCCCAGTGCAGTGCCTGACCTCACCGGACAGCCCAAGCTCACCGACAAATTCATGCTCGTCCAGGGATTTCAGTGGCAGCTGTCCGGATGCTGCCAGGATGCCAATGGCAATAGGAAGGTCATAACGTCCACCCTGCTTGGGCAGATCGGCCGGTGCCAGATTGATGGTTATCCTGCGCATAGGGAACTCAAAACCCGCATTGATTATGGCGCTGCGAACCCTTTCTCTGGCTTCCTTGACCGAAGCTTCCGGCAACCCCACCAGATTGAAGGCCGGCAGGCCGTTGGAGAGGTGAGCTTCGACCAGTACTTGAGGCGCCTCCACACCTTTGGCGGCTCGGGTGGCAACTCTGGCTATGGGCATAACAGTTCCTTTGTTGTGCGCTTCCCTATTTTGTAGAGTGTAGCAGTTGCCTGGATTTACATTGGCTTGTGGGAATAGCGGTCCCGGCGTTATCGACCGAGATTTCCAGAACCCGGAAATGGTCAGCATCAATAAAAATTGTGAGACTAGATGACTTTCTGCATACATCTGAGGCTGTCATCTGCTTCGTTGGAGAAACAAAAAACGCTGTCGACCAAGGTGTAGTGCCATACCACCTTATAATTAGTCGCCAGCAATAGCTTCAACAGTGACAGTGCAGGATTGTCAAACAAGGCCTCCAGGGAGTCGGTCGAGACTGGGTAGACTTTAACCTGTTCGACTTGCACTGAATTATCATGTAACGCCAACCTGGAGATTTTGCCGGAAAAGAGTATCTTACCCTCAAATTTATCTTTGTTATCATCAAGTTGTAACCAACCCCAGAAGCTTTCGGACTCCATGTCAATATAAAGGGAAAAGCTGATCCGCTTAATCTGGTTATCTGGTCCTTCAACATTTTTTATTACTCGGTACAGACCGTCAATATCTTGAACATCGTGATAGTCATAAATTAAGTTGACTATGATAGAAGCCAGCAGAAATGCGAGGGGAATAATAAATGGCACTATTCTTTCTAGCTTTGACATGCAGTTCCATCCTTGATTTTATTGTATATGGATATTTCATTGTGGCTGACATAAGTACTGATTTTATTGTGTGACTTGTTAATGCAGTCAATTGAAAAAACACCTGTGCCATAACTGAGAATTATTGTATCTTTATCATCGTTTATTTCTGACTTGAGATCGTGGAAATCGACAGTTCCAAGTAACTTATAATTCAGCTTGTGAATGAGTGATTTTATTTCTTTTTGTTCATCCATATTTTCCATTTCTGTAAGGGTTATTATTTTTGTTTTTCCATCAGTGTAAATGTCTACTTCAGGAAGGTTTTCTGTCACTGATATTTTTATAGTAAATGGTATAAAAAACAATGAGATTGATGCCATTATTATTGAAATTATCTTGATTGAAGAAGGTTGACTTTGTTTTGACTGACTCGCTGACTCTGTATTTTGACCTTGTTCAGTGGGTGGCTTTTCTTGATTGTCTAACATGAATTCAATTTTGATATGATCTTGCATTGTGTCTAAGCCATATCCAAACCCTTTGACTGTAAATATTAATTCATTGCCTGATATTTCCCTGAATACACGTCTTAGATTAGCGATGGCCACAGGAATAGAGTTTGGAGAGACTACTCTGCCGTTCCAGCCTGTCGATAACAATTTGTCTCTGCTTACTGCTTGCCCTTTATTGTTATACATCTCTTTTAATATATAAAGCTCTGGGGTTGAACACTTATATCTTCTGGTGTTTGTGCTTATGGTTGGGTTGCCGTTGTTTAGGCGAACAGTGATGTTTTCCCTTCCTTTGGTGGTGTCCATCTTGGATCCTATTGATTTTTGGCTTCAACCTAATCTTCTACATGTTTTCATTCTAATAATAAGTGATAAAAAATCCAGCAGTTCAGGTTATAAATTGTTAATCAAAGAAATGTTAAGATTGCAACTTGTTGTTTTGCTGTGAAAATTGTTGGATTTTGAGTTGTTATTTGTCTTCTTTTATTTATTAGGTTTTATAACTATAAGAACAATGATTTTGGTGAGAACCTCCAGGTTACCAGGCTAATGTTATTGATTTAACAGGGTGTCATCTTGTTTGTGGTAGTTGATTCCTGTGGTTTAAGGAGGGAGTATGTTAACGCAGCAGAGAAGCAGCAATATCCATACATGTAAGGAGGGAATCCCTACAGGAGTATCTCACTTTCAAGCGGATTATAAACCTTTGACGCGGGCCCACTTACAAGAAATAGTTACCAGAGAGGTTAATGGCTGTATAAAGAGTATTGCATATGAGGTTTTGTTTAGGCCGGGAATGCAACACAAGAATGTAGAGTTTTTTTATCAGAATCTAGAATATAAAGAACTATTGAATCTATCATTGGAACAGTTACACCAGTTAGCTGTGATTGATTATAGAAACCTTGATGTACTGGCTTTGACCGGACGTAAAATAAAACGTTTGTTTATTAATGTGGAAGCTAGGGTGATAATGGCATTGGAAGCTGAGTTGATTTGGCTCAATGACACATTAAAACAGCAAGATATTGAGTTGGTTATTGAGATAACTGAGCGTTTAAACCCTGATTGTGCTCACCCGGCTTTTATTAGTGTGGCAAAACTACATGATCTGGGGTTAAAAATAGCTTTAGATGATTTTGAGCCTGAAGGAGATCTAAGGCAATGTTGGATAAGGACAGGATGTGTTGACTATATTAAGCTGATTTTGCCTAATGGTTTTGAATACTCTGAGAAGATAAGAGCAGATTTTATTGAGCATGTCTATCAGTTGAAGGATAAAGCCTTGCTTAAAGTGATTGTTGAAAAGGTCGAGAATTTGGATCAGTTTTTAGCGATGGAATTTGTGCCCTATGATGGTTTACAAGGATATCTCTTTTCAGTACCGGCAGAACTTCTTCCTGTACGGCTAAATAACCATGCCTTACTACGATGACTTATCTGGCGATCGGATAAAAAAGGTCACTGTCACGGCAAAAATTTCTCGTTATCTGAATGTAAAATCTACTGGTAGATTGTGTGAGACTTCTCTGTGCCGTTCCATGGAATGGCACTTTACTCACTCAAGGAAACAAGATGAAAAGCTTAACTCTACTGTTGGCCGGTATGTTACTCAGTGGTGCTGTTTTGGCGGTCGATGAAGAACAAGCATTGCCTCAAGCCAGTGAAACCGACGTTCAACAACTGCAGCAAGCTTGTTTGCAGATGGCTGACGAAGACGCGGTGCCAGCCGAAGAGCGTCAGGAGTATCTGCTGACTTGCGTTAATGATCAACTCAATGAAATGGGTTATCAGTCTTTGGAAAGTTTGCCAGAGGTTAATTAATCTCCACAAAAGCAGCTCATTTGTGTTTTAATTCTCCGGTATACGAGATGTGTTGTTTACCCGGGGGAAGGATACCTTGCTGTTGAGTCTACTTAATACGTCGTGGGGAAATTGCTTCATACCACGACGTAAACTTCTTTTGTTCATCCTACCTTGGCTAAGTGTTTTTCTGGTTTATCCTGCCAAGTCTTCGGCTCAAACTCAACCGTTACGGGTGAGCTTTATTAATCCCGGCTCTGCTCAGGAAAGTTTCTGGGGCGATATAGATAGCCTTATGCTGGTAGCAGCATCAGAGCTGAATATTGAGTTGGAAATATTGCACGCCGACAGGGATCATTTTCGGATGATAGCCTTGGCACAAGAGTTGGCTGCCCGTGAACAGTTACCTCAATATATTATTTTGGTTAATGAAAAAAATGCTGCCGTAAAAATGTTGGCCGCCTTTGAAGGTTTACCTATTAAGACTCTTTTATTGCTCAATGATGTGGCTCCTGAAGTGCGCCATTTGTTGCAACAACAGCCATACTGGCGACAGCATCTGTTACCGCCTTTGGTCCCTGATAATGAACGGATAGGCTTTCTTACTGCGCAGGCCTTGGTGCAGCAGTTGGGGGCCGGGTCGCAACAAGTACTGCTGATTTCCGGCGATAAGGGAACGCCTGCATCAATAGCGCGGACTCAAGGGGCAATAAATGGCTTCAGAGAAAGAGGGGTAGAGCCATTACAAGTCGTCTACGGTCATTGGCAAGAACTAAGAGCCAAGACGCAAACAGAAATTCTGCTGAAACGTTACCCGGGGCTGAAAGGGATCTGGACCGCCAATGATCATATGGCCTTTGGTTCTATTGCGTCGCTGGAGGAAAAGGGGCTCAGGCCAGGAGAGGATATCTTCATTTCCAGTATCAATACTTCCAACAAGGTGCTTGATTGGCGTAGCCAGGGGCGTGTCAGTGTCTTGGGGGGGGGGCATTTGCTGGCGGGTGCCGAGGCGCTCAGGCGCATCCGAGACGACAGTGAGGCCAGGCCCTGGAATAATAAGATACCTTCTATGTTCAGGCTGTTGGTTCCGGGGACAGAGCCTTTCAACTTACTTGAGCAACGAAATTGGCGGGCACTGCTCGTTTGGTACCAACAGACATCGGAAGTAATGCATTGAAACAAAGTTCCGTCATCAGTCATAAGATGACCTTGGTGATCATAGGCGTCAGTTCATTCTTTGCCTTGATGACCATGGCGGCCCAGTTGTTCTGGAATTACCAGGATGGTGTTGAGGGGAGTAATCGCAGGCTTCATGAATATGTTGAGGCAAATCTGCCCGGCATGGCTCAGGCCATTTGGGATGTAGACCATAAGTTGCTGCGGGACATACTGATAGGTATAGGTATGCAGCCTTATGTTTCCGGTGCTTCTTTGTCCAGTGCCGATGGTATCGCCCTGCAGGTAGGAAAGAATCAGGCACTGGACAATGAAATCTTTCTGTTTCCAATAATCTACCGTCAGCAACAGATAGGTGAGCTTAAGGTTCAACGCAGCCGCAACCAACTCTATTATGAGCTATGGCGGCAGATGATCCTGATAGTCGTGGGTAATGGCTTGAAAACCCTGCTGATGATCTATGTGATCCTGACGCTGGTACGTAGCCTGGTTACCGGAAGATTGGCGGCGCTGGCCGCATACGTTAATCGTATCGATTTGGGACAACCGCGAAAAGTGCCCTTACCTAATGAGGTAGGAGCGGCAAATCAAGATGAAATTGGCAGCGTGGCCCGCGCCATAGAGCAGATGTACCGACGTATTAGAACCGACTTTGCCCGCAAACGCTGGCAGCAGAGGCATTTGACTCGAGGGCAAAGGCAATTGTCCGAGCAGGTGGAATTTAGCCATAAAGAACTGGCTTGGCAGGCCAGAGCCAATGAGTTATTGGCGGATCTATCATTGCAGTTTCTGAAGGTACAGCCAGGGGACGTAGATCAGGCTTTGGCCGATGTGGGTCGTCAGATTGCCGAGTTGTTTGCAGTCGAGCGGGTCACCTTGCTGGAGATCAAAGAGCAACAACTCTGTTATCGTAGCGTGTGGAGTCGCCGCGACGACTTGCTGTCTTCAAGTTACATAGATATCAGTGAGTTGAATCGTTTTTCAGAGCAACTCAACACCAGACATATGATAGTCGTTGAGGATGTGGAAACCCTGCAGTCGGATGATAGCGCCGAATATAGGTTACTCAAACAGTTGCAGTTACGTTCCCTGGCGCTGTTTGCCATCACAGATGGGCAAGACCTGCTGGGGATTTTGTCGCTAAGCAATAGTCAATCTCCAAAACTTTGGCCTCAATCCCGCCGTGCCATGCTGACCCAGTTTGCCGCTGCGCTCAACGAGCTCCTGGTCAGGGAGCGCAGAGATTTGCAGATGTTGGGGCTGCAGCGGGAGCTGTTGGGGCTGAATCACAAACTTAAACAGCTGTCGGAAACCGATGAACTAACTGGATTGGCGAACCGCCGTCCCTTTACTGAATCCCTGGCGCGGTTGCTGGCTTCGAAAGAGGAGGGCGCCTTGATAATGCTGGATGTCGATCATTTTAAAGCTTTTAACGATTGTTTCGGCCATCCAGCCGGTGATCGGGTATTGCAGCGTTTGGCCCAGGCCATGCGTAAAGCGCTTCCTGAACGCGCCTTGCTGGCCAGAGTCGGCGGCGAAGAATTTGCTTTGGTGTTGCCGGGAGTCGACCGCAGGCAAGCTGAGGGTGTTGCCGAAACCTTGTTGACTCAGGTTCGGGAATTGCAAATTACTCATGGCTCAGCCCCCGCAGGTATAGTCACTATCAGTCTTGGGCTGGCACTCCTGACCCAGAATACACGGGATTTGAGTGAGGTTATTCGGGTGGCAGACAAGGCGCTCTATCAGGCTAAACATCAAGGGCGTAATACTTGGTGTATTGCGTAATAGCCTGGAACTCAGTGGTCTGTGAAGGCTTGCAGTAACAGTTGCAACTCGCCGCTTTTTTCCAGTAGGGTGACGCCGCTATTGAATTCTTCCAGCAGTACCATCTTGTGTGGGCTTTGTCTGGATACCAGCATATAGAAGGGTTCTGGCCGGGTGTTGGGAACCGCTTGCGTTGCTAACCCAAAGTCCTGGTGGGTGCGATTCATCTGCTTTAAGGTGCCGCTGAAAACCTCCAGCCGTGCCAGAAAGAAGTCACATCGACCCCGTTGCAGTAACTCGGGGATCAACGGCAGATCTTTGCTTAGGGATAGTGGCTGAGAGTTGTCCCAACCGAAGTTACGATAATTGAAACCGCGAATGCCGCAAACTGTGCCTATCTGCGTTAGCTCCGTTAGCGAGTTGAATCTTAGACCCTTTGGGAAGCTCTGTTTGAGAAATACCACCCCAGGGGTGAGGTGGTAATAGGAGCGCGATAGCAAGAACTTACGCCGTCGCTCGGGGTTGGCTGAGGCGCTCATGGCGGCATCTATCTTGCCCAATTCCACTTCCAACATGCACCTTGGCCAGGGAAGGGCGATGATGTGTAACTGCCAACGCGGTGGTGTAAACAGTCGATAAAGCAACTGAATATCATAGCCGTCACTGTTATGGGACTTACGGCCATCTATTCTGGAAAAGTAATTGAAAGGAGGAAATTCAGACTCTTCGACACATATTTTTAATGGTATGCCGCTAAGCTCATCTTTTGCGTTGGAGACCGGTGAGATAAGCATCACTGTCAAAAATGCTGCAAACGGATATAATGTGAACTTCATTCCGGTAGAAGAAGCCTGCAATGGGTTTCTTGGAGTATAGCAAAGCCACTCAATTCGCCAGTTTAGTACCCGTACCGGTAACCAGTTAGCCTTTAGACCTCCCAGTCACTCCACATTCAGGCCTGGACAAGGGCACGGCATAGAAGCGCTTTGTAACTAACCTAAGGTGTTGTATGAGTTTATTCGATAATTTGGTGATTATCTTTTGCCTGATCGGAACCAGCTGCTTTTTTTCCATGTCTGAAATTGCCCTGGCCGCTTCCCGTAAAATCCGTTTGCGACAGATGGCCGATGAGGGAGATTTGCGCGCCGAAAAAGTGTTGGCGCTGCAAACCACTCCGGGTAGTTTTTTCACCGTAGTGCAGATTGGTCTCAATGCCGTTGCCATCATGGGTGGTATAGTCGGTGAGTCTGCTTTTACCCCTTATTTTGCGGCAGCTTTGGCCCATGTGGTTCCGCCGCCCTGGGTCGGACAACTCAGTTTTGTGTTGTCTTTCGTATTGGTGACCAGTCTGTTTATTCTGATCGCCGACCTGATGCCTAAACGGGTTGCCATGGCCTTACCGGAGAAAGTGGCCGTTAACTTGGTAAACCCTATGCTTATCTGTATTGCCTTGCTGCGCCCCTTTGTATGGGTATTCAACGGCATGGCCAACGGTATCTTCAAACTGCTGCAGATACCTACTGCTCGCAATGATGAAATCACCCCTGACGATATCTACGCCATTATGGATGCCGGTGCCGAGGCCGGTGTACTGGATAAGGGTGAACAGCAGATGATTGAGAATGTGTTCGAGATGCAATCTGTCAGCGTCACCTCGGCAATGACCGCCCGTGAGAGCCTGGTGTATTTCCTGTTGCAGGATGATGAAGACGCTATCAAGAAAAAAATCGCCGAGGATCCGCACAACAAGTTTTTGGTCTGCGATGGTCAGCTGGACAATATCAAAGGGGTGGTGGACGCCAAGGAACTGCTGCTGCGGGTGATCAACGGCCGCAAGATAGATTTGAAAGATACCTCGTTAGTGCGCAACTGCCTGATTATTCCCGACACCCTGAGCCTGTCGGAAGCCATGGAATATTTCCGTCATCACAGAGCCGACTTTGCCGTGGTGATGAATGAATACGCCCTGGTGGTGGGAATAGTGACCACTGACGATCTGCAAAGTGCGGTAATGGGCGCCTGGTCGCTGCATGAAAGTGAAGAACAGATAGTGCCCCGTGACGCCAATTCCTGGCTGGTGGACGGGGTGACGCCGATAACCGACGTGATGCGTGCCTTTGGTATTGAGGAGTTTCCGCAAAACCAAAACTATGAAACCATCGCCGGTTTTATGATGTATACGTTACGCAAGATCCCCAAGCGCACCGACTCGGTTAACTACGCAGGTTATAAGTTTGAGGTGGTGGACATAGATGCCTACAAGGTTGACCAGTTGCTGGTTACCCGCCTCTTGCCTCAGGAAGATCAACTGCCCAAGGATGAAGAGTCACTCGATATTTAAGGTAAGCTCGAAGGGCGTGGCATACAGACCATAGACTGAGTTATGCATCTTGCAGAGGACTCGGTCATAGTCGGTAAAGCCCGCCCGACTTTCCAAGCCCCGAAGGACGTGGCTTACAAGCCTGCCTGCTGTGTTGTGCTTCTTGCAAAGGACTAGGGCCATTTGCTGCGAACCACGCCTTGTATCCAGGCCTGTAAGCCGACGCAGAGCACGCATGGGACTTGTTCGCACCTTCCTTTAGCTAAATCACTTCCAGAAACGCACTTACCAAGGGATCCTGGCGCCGCTTGGCCTTGCAGCAGCACCCCAGTTCAAAGGGGGCTATCTCGGCCGGTGAGGCCAGGGTTTTTATCCTCTCGCCCAGTGGACTGTTGGCTACCACGACATCCGGAGTGATGCTGACACCGCAGCCCAGAGCCACCATGGGCACAATCGCCTCGTGGCCCGATACCTGGGCATAGATATTGGCCTTGATCCCCATCGCCTTGAACCAGCGCTCGGCCCGTAAACGCCCGGGGCCGTGGTCGGGCACGATAAAGGGCAGTTGCTCCCAGGGAATAGGATTTTGCGCCAGCAGCGACTGCAATTGACAGTTGATGGTGGGCGCGATAATCGACAGCGGCACTTCACCTATGGGGGCAAAGTGCAGACTCGGCGGAAAGTCCTGCGGCAGGGCGGCGATGGCGATATCCGCTCTCTGCTGCTGAATTTCCTGCACCGCATCGGCGGCATCACCCGTGGTGAGTTTGATATCGACCAGGGGTTGTTGGCGGCGAAACTTATCCAATAGGGCCGGCAGGTGGCTATAGGCTGCCGTGACCGAGCAATAGAGTTGCAATGTGCCCCTCAGCAGCTTTTGCTGCGGATCCAGCTCGCGGCGCAGCTCCTGCCACTGAGTCAATGTCTGGCTGGCGAAGCGGCGAAAGGCTTCGCCTGCGTGGGTCAGGGTAACGCTGCGGTTGTCCCGCTCCAGCAGCTTGCTGCCCACTTCATCTTCCAGCCTTTGCAGGGTGCGGCTTAAGGTTGAAGGGCTGACATGCATCCGGGTGGCGGTGCGGGAAAAATGCAGGGTGTCGCAGAGATCCAGATAGAGTTTTATCGCCCGAATATCCATGCCGTTTTGCCTCTCTTTTTATTGCGTTTTGTGCAACATGACATGCCGAATATATCATTTCAAGCAATTTAAACCATGGGCTATAGTGATTTGCATCACTGAGCCGTTTCGGCTTGGTCCCAGGAATTCGGTTAAACAGGTGGCTAAGATGGCAAATTACTTCAATACCCTGAATCTGCGGCAACAGTTGGCACAGCTGAGCCAGTGCCGTTTTATGGAGCGCAGCGAGTTTGAAAACGGCTGTGACTATATCAAGGACTGGAATATTGTCATTCTTGGTTGTGGTGCCCAGGGGCTCAATCAGGGGTTGAACATGCGTGACTCAGGGCTGAACATCGCCTATGCCCTGCGCAGCGAAGCCATCGCCGAGAAACGCGCCTCCTGGCAGCGAGCCACCGAAAACGGTTTCAAGGTGGGCACCTTCGAAGAGCTGATCCCCGGGGCCGATCTGGTACTAAACCTGACACCGGACAAGCAGCACACTCCTGTGGTCAATGCGGTAATGCCCTTGATGAAACAAGGTGCGACCCTGTCCTATTCCCACGGTTTCAACATAGTGGAAGAGGGGATGCAGGTGCGCCCAGACATCACTGTCATCATGGTGGCGCCCAAGTGCCCCGGTACTGAAGTGCGTGAGGAATACAAGCGTGGCTTCGGGGTTCCGACACTGATCGCCGTGCATCCTGAGAATGATCCCAATGGCGACGGTCTGGAGATAGCCAAGGCCTATGCCAGTGCTACCGGCGGCGATCGCGCCGGCGTGCTGCACTCCTCGTTTATCGCCGAGGTGAAGTCTGATCTGATGGGCGAGCAGACCATTCTCTGCGGCATGCTGCAGACAGGGGCGATTCTGGGTTATGACAAGATGGTGGCCGATGGCGTCGAGCCGGGATATGCCGCCAAGCTTATCCAGCAGGGCTGGGAAACCATCACAGAGGCGCTTAAACATGGCGGTATCACCAATATGATGGATCGCCTGTCCAACCCGGCCAAGATCAAGGCGTTTGAGATTGCCGAAGAGCTTAAGGTGTTGCTGACCCCGCTGTTTGAAAAACATATGGACGACATCATCAGCGGCGAGTTTTCCGCCACTATGATGGCCGACTGGGCCAATGACGACGCCAATTTGCTGCGCTGGCGTGAAGAGACCAATAACACCGGCTTTGAAAAGGCGCCGACCTGCGCCGAGCAGATAGATGAGCAGACCTATTTCGACAAGGGGATCTTGCTGGTGGCCATGATCAAGGCCGGGGTGGAACTGGCGTTCGATACCATGGTGGATGCCGGGATCATCGAAGAGTCGGCCTACTACGAGTCGCTGCATGAGACGCCGCTGATTGCCAACACCATAGCCCGTAAACGCCTTTATGAGATGAACGTAGTGATCTCGGATACCGCCGAATATGGCTGTTACCTGTTCAACCATGCCGCCGTGCCGCTGCTGCGTGACTATGTCAACGCCCTCTCTCCCGAGGTCCTGGGCGCCGGTCTCAAGGATTCGGGCAATGGGGTCGATAATCTGCGTCTGATCGAGGTCAACGAAGCGATTCGCCATACGGCCGTCGAATATGTCGGTGCCGAACTTCGCGGTTATATGACTGAAATGAAAAGGATAAACCTGCAAGATTGACGTAAACGTTAGCTTGATTGCCGCCGGCGGCAATCAAGCTGTTTAGGCGAGCCATCGTCGAGGGTGCCATAGCCAAGCCAAGTTGGAAGATTTTCAGGTTGTGAATTTTTTTGTTGTGTTCTGAAAACACTTTATGGTAATGGTTAATAAGTGCGCTGCCAAAGGGCTCGCCAAGCAGATAAATTGAATACAGGAAACTGTCTGAGAAATGTTTAACTTAAGCGCCAAGCTCCTCCTCGTGATTATTACCGTCGTGATTATTCCATCACAGCGGGGGCGGCTCGTGGCGCGACGACAGACCAGATAGGGTCAGAAATTGCAAACAAACCCCCCGCTCCGAAAGGACCGGGGGGTTTGTCGTTTCAGGGCCATTGAAAACTTAAACAGCAGCAAAAATAGGCGAGATAACAAGATGGAACAAGGGCAGAAGATCAGCGGCAGTGAAGCAGTTATCAAGGTATTGGCCGCCCATGGGGTGAACACGGTTTTTGGTTATCCCGGCGGCGCCATCATGCCTATCTACGATGCTCTCTACGACAGCCAGGTCGAACATCTGCTCTCCCGTCATGAACAGGGCGCCGCCTTCGCCGCCGTCGGTTATGCCCGCTCAAGCGGCAAGACGGGCGTCTGCCTGGCCACCTCTGGCCCGGGGGCGACCAATCTGATCACCGCTTTGGCCGATGCGCTGTTGGACTCAGTGCCGCTGGTGGCCATCACGGGCCAGGTTTCCACCTCCGTGATAGGCACAGATGCCTTTCAGGAGATGGACGTGCTGGGCATGAGCCTGTCATGTACCAAACACAGTTTTATGGTGACCCGCGCCGATGAACTGGTTGCTACCCTGTACCGCGCCTTCGAAATCGCCGCCTCCGGCCGTCCCGGTCCTGTGTTGGTGGATATCCCCAAAGACATCCAGCTTGCCCAAGTGGAATACAAGGCGCCGTTGCAGGCGGTGCCCGATGAGCCGGAGCTGGACCAGGCGGCTTTGGCGGAAGCCAACGCCTTGCTGACGGCCGCGCGCCAACCCATGTTGTACGTCGGTGGCGGCGTCGGCATGGCGGGCGCAGTGGAGCCGCTGCGGGCTTTTATTCAGCGTAGCGGTATTCCTTCGGTGGCAACGCTCAAGGGGCTGGGCGCCATAGCCCACGGCACTCAAGGTTACCTGGGCATGCTGGGGATGCACGGCAACAAGGCCGCCAATCTGGCGGTGCAGCAGTGCGATCTGCTGCTGGTGGTCGGTGCCCGTTTCGATGACAGGGTCACGGGTAGGCTGGAGAGCTTTGCCAGCAAGGCCAAGGTGATCCACCTGGATATCGATGCCGCCGAACTTGGCAAACTGCGCCAGCCGGATGTGGCCATGGATGGGGACTTAAGAAGCATATTGACGCAACTGGCGCCGCAAGCGCTGCAGATAGCGCCCTGGCAAGCGGAAGTCGAGCACCTGCGGGCGCAGCACCAGTGGGATTACGTCCATCCTGGTTCACTCATCTATGCGCCGGCCATGTTGCGTCGTCTGGCCAACAAGCTGCCGAGCGACTCTGTGGTGAGCTGTGATGTCGGCCAGCACCAGATGTGGGTTGCCCAGCATATGCACTTTCGCCGCCCGGAAGATCATCTTTCCAGTGCCGGGCTTGGCACCATGGGCTTTGGCTTGCCGGCGGCCATAGGCGCGCAGATGGCAAGGCCGGATGCCACTGTGGTCACGGTTTCCGGCGACGGCTCTTTCATGATGAATGTGCAGGAGCTGACCACCATCAAGCGTCGTAAACTGCCGGTGAAGATACTTTTGATAGATAACCAGAAGTTGGGCATGGTGAAACAGTGGCAACAGCTGTTTTTTGAAGAGAGATACAGCGAAACCGACCTGTCCGATAACCCCGACTTTGTTACCCTGGCGTCCTCCTTCGATATCCCCGGACGCACCATCTACTCGGCCGATGAGGTTGAGCAGGCACTGGATGAGATGCTCAGTGCCAAAGGCCCCTTCCTGCTGCACGTCGCCATAGACGATGCCTTTAATGTCTGGCCGCTGGTTCCCCCCGGCGCCTCCAACTGTGAAATGATGGAACAAACGGAGAAGCGATCATGATCCATAATCTGGAATTGACCCTGGAACAACGCCCCGAAGTACTGGAACGTGTATTGCGGGTAACCCGCCACCGCGGCTTTACCGTCCGCGATATGCATATGACACTGGCCGAGGATCAGCGCCTGCAGCTGGCAATGGCGGTCGACAGTGACAGAGCCATAGAGCTACTGAGCCGTCAGTTGACTAAGCTGGTAGACGTGGCCCGCTGCACTGTGCGGCCCGCTAGCAGCCTCTCCCGTACCGTCAACGGCTAACCAAGAATCATCAGAATAAGCGTAAGGAATTGAGCAATGCCCAAACTCAGATCAGCAACCAGTACCGAAGGCCGCAACATGGCCGGAGCCCGAGCCCTTTGGCGTGCCACAGGGGTCAAGGAAGGCGACTTCGGTAAGCCCATTATCGCCATTGCCAATTCCTTCACTCAGTTTGTTCCCGGTCATGTGCATCTGAAAGACATGGGCTCCCTGGTGGCATCGGCCATCGAAGAGGCCGGCGGCATCGCCAAAGAGTTCAACACCATAGCGGTCGATGACGGCATCGCCATGGGCCATGGCGGCATGCTTTATTCCCTGCCTTCCCGTGAACTGATTGCCGACAGCGTCGAATATATGGTCAATGCCCACTGCGCCGATGCTCTGGTGTGTATCTCCAACTGCGACAAGATCACCCCCGGCATGTTGATGGCGGCGCTGCGGCTCAATATCCCCGTGGTATTTGTCTCCGGCGGGCCTATGGAAGCGGGCAAGACCAAACTGTCCGATAAACTTATCAAGCTGGATCTGGTGGATGCCATGGTGGCGGCGGCCGATGACAGGGTATCCGATGCCGACAGCGAGAAAATCGAACGCAGCGCCTGCCCAACCTGTGGCAGCTGCTCCGGCATGTTTACAGCCAACTCGATGAACTGCCTGACCGAGGCGTTGGGGCTGTCGCTGCCGGGCAACGGCTCCATGTTGGCGACCCACAGTGATCGACGCGAACTGTTTCTGGAGGCGGGCAGAAGAGTGATGGCGCTGGCCAAGCGTTACTACTCGGATGATGATGTCTCGGTATTGCCGCGCAATATTGCCAACTTCAAGGCGTTCGAGAATGCCATGACCTTGGATATCGCCATGGGCGGTTCTTCCAACACTGTGCTGCACCTGTTGGCGGCGGCTCAGGAAGCCGAAGTGGATTTCACCATGACGGATATCGACCGTCTCAGCCGCAAGGTGCCGCACCTTTGCAAGGTGGCACCTTCGACCCCTAAATACCATATGGAAGATGTCCACAGAGCCGGGGGCGTAATGGGGATCTTGGGTGAGCTGGAACGCGCCGGTTTACTGCATACGGATGTTAACCATGTGGCTTCCGATGATGGCTCGCTTGAGTCTGTGCTGGCCAATTATGATGTGATGCGCACCGAGTCTGCGAAGGTAAAAGACTTCTTCCGTGCCGGTCCCGCGGGGATCCCTACTACCCAGGCCTTCAGCCAGGATTGCCGCTGGCCATCACTGGATACAGATCGCCGCGAAGGTTGTATCCGCAGCCGCGAGTTTGCCTTCAGTCAGGAAGGGGGCTTGGCGGTACTGTCCGGTAATCTGGCCGAGCATGGCTGCATAGTGAAAACCGCCGGGGTGGATGAATCCAACCTCAGGTTCAAGGGCGTGGCCAGGGTATATGAGAGCCAGGACGAGGCCGTTGCCGGGATCCTCGGCGGTGAAGTGGTCGCCGGGGATGTGGTGGTTATTCGCTACGAAGGCCCTAAAGGTGGCCCTGGCATGCAGGAGATGCTTTATCCCACCAGTTACCTCAAGTCCCGCGGTTTGGGCAAGGCCTGCGCCTTAATCACAGATGGCCGCTTCTCCGGCGGTACGTCCGGGCTGTCCATAGGCCATGTGTCACCGGAAGCCGCCTCAGGGGGCACTATCGCCTTGATTGAAAATGGCGATGCCATTGAAATCGATATCCCGGCCCGCAGCATCACACTTAAGCTGAGCGATGCTGAGCTCGCCCGGCGCCGTGAGGCGATGCAGGCCAAGGGGCCTTTGGCCTGGAAGCCGTTGGCACGGGTGCGCCCTGTGTCGTTGGCGCTCAAGGCTTATGCCATGTTGGCCACCAGTGCCGACAAGGGCGCCGTGCGCGATCGCACTAAGTTGGAGGGCTAGTATGTTGGCGCTGGCATCCAAGAGTCAGCTGTCGCTGGCCAACTATTATCTACAGAAGATCCTCTTGTCCCATGTCTATGATGTGGCGCAGGTTACCCCGCTGTCGAGTCTGAACAAGCTGTCGGCCCGTTTGGGCTGCCAGGTGTTTCTCAAGCGCGAGGATATGCAACCGGTACACTCGTTCAAGCTGCGCGGCGCCTATAATCGTATCGCCGCCTTGAGCCCCGCTGAGTGCGAAAACGGAGTGGTATGTGCCTCGGCCGGTAATCATGCCCAGGGCGTTGCCATGTCGGCTTCGAGTCGCGGGGTCGACGCCGTGATAGTGATGCCTACTACCACCCCGGACATCAAGATAGATGCGGTGCGCCGCCTCGGCGGCAATGTGGTGCTTCATGGGCAGTCGTTCGATCAGGCCAATCAGTATGCCATGGCGTTGGCCCAGGATGAGGGGCGGGTGTTTATTCCCCCCTTCGATGATGAGGCGGTGATCGCCGGGCAGGGCACGGTTGCCCAGGAGATGCTGCAGCAGCAAAGAGATCTTGAAGTGGTGTTTGTGCCAGTGGGTGGCGGTGGCTTAATCGCCGGCATTGCTGCTTACTACAAAGCCGTAATGCCCGAGGTGAAGATCATCGGCGTCGAGCCGGAAGATGCCGCTTGTCTCAAGGCAGCGCTGGAAGCGGATGAGCCGGTGACGCTGGAGCAGGTGGGGTTGTTTGCCGATGGGGTGGCGGTTAAGCGTATAGGTCAGGAGCCTTTTCGATTGGCGCGGGAATATGTCGATGAAGTGGTGACCGTCAGCTCGGATGAAATTTGCGCCGCGGTCAAGGATATCTTCGAAGATACCCGCGCCATTGCGGAACCGGCCGGTGCTTTGTCGTTGGCCGGGCTGAAAAAGTATGTCGGTGATAAGGGCAAGGGCGAGAAACTGGCGGCGATTCTCAGCGGGGCCAATGTCAATTTTCACAGCCTGAGATATGTGTCTGAGCGCTGCGAGCTGGGCGAGCACAAAGAGGCGGTGCTGGCAGTGACCATTCCGGAAAGGCCGGGCTCTTTCCTGCATTTTTGTGAGCTGCTGGAGCGGCGGGTGATGACTGAGTTCAACTACCGTTTCAGCGGGCGCGATCGCGCCGTGGTCTTTGCCGGGATCCGTCTTAGCGAAGGTATCAGCGAGCTGCAGGCGATTATCTCATCTCTGGAGAGTGCCGGTTTTGCGGTGCAGGATCTTTCTGCCGATGAGGCGGCCAAACTGCATGTGCGTTATATGGTGGGCGGCTTGCCACCCGAGCCTTTGGAAGAAAAACTGTTCAGCTTTGAATTCCCGGAGCATCCCGGAGCCTTGCTGCAGTTTCTCACGACGTTGAAGAGCAAGTGGAACATCAGTTTGTTTCATTATCGCAACCATGGCGCCGCCTTTGGGCGGGTGCTGGCCGGCTTTGAAGTGCCCAAGGCCGATGAAGCCGCCTTTGGCCAGTTTCTGGATGAGTTGGGGTTTGTCTGTCAGGACGAGACGGATAACCCCGCCTACCGGCTGTTTCTGGCGCGTCCAGGCCAGTGAGATCCTGAAAGGGAACAGGTCGACTGTCTTCGCCAAAAGCAGGGGCAGTCCGGCGGCCAGTTTTATGCTATGGTCTTGAGTTATTATTCTAATCCGTACCCTGAAACCTCTTGTAAGGAGAGCCAAGATGTTTGCTGCACCCTCGGTTAGCGCTTTTAACCCTCCCCGCCGGATCCTGATGGGCCCCGGCCCTTCGGATGTCTATCCTCAGGTATTGGCGGCGCAGTCGCGGCCGACGGTCGGGCATCTGGATCCTCTGTTTGTGGCCATGATGGATGAGCTCAAGAGTCTCATTCAATATGCGTTTCAAACCCGCAACGAGATGACTATAGCGGTTTCTGCCCCGGGCAGCGCCGGTATGGAGACCTGCTTCGTCAACCTGGTGGAGCCGGGCGAAAAGGTGATTGTCTGCCGTAACGGGGTGTTTGGCGACAGAATGCGCCAGAACGTCGAGCGGATTGGCGCCGAGGCGGTGATGCTGGATTTCGAATGGGGCACAGCGGTTGACCCAGAAGTGGTGGAAGCCGCACTGAAGGCGCATCCCGATGCCGCCTTCCTGGCCTTTGTGCACGCCGAAACCTCCACCGGCGCACTTTCCGACGCCAAAACACTGTGCGCCCTGGCGCGTGAGCACGGCTGTCTGTCGATTGTCGATGCCGTAACTTCCCTCGGAGGCGTCGAGCTCAGAGTCGATGATTGGGGCATAGATGCCATCTATTCCGGCAGTCAGAAGTGCCTCTCCTGTGTGCCTGGTTTGTCCCCCGTGTCCTTCTCACCGGCCGCAGTGGCTAAACTCAAGGCGCGCAAGAGCCCGGTACAGAGCTGGTTCCTGGACCAGTCTCTGGTGATGGGGTATTGGAGCGGTGATGGTAAGCGCAGTTATCATCACACGGCGCCTGTTAATGCCCTGTACTCACTGCATGAAGCGCTGCGGTTACTGGCCGAAGAGGGGCTGGAAAATGCCTGGCAACGCCACCGAGATATGCACCTTTTGCTGCGTCAGGGGCTTGAGTCCATGGGGCTCGAATTTGTGGTGGCCGAGCAGAGCCGCTTGCCGCAACTCAACGCAGTTTATATCCCGCAAGGTGTCGATGATGGCGCCGTGAGAAAGCAGCTGTTGGATAACTATAATCTGGAGATAGGTGCCGGCCTCGGCGCCTTGGCCGGAAAGGCCTGGCGTATCGGCCTGATGGGTTACGGTGCCAGACGGGAAAATGTTGCCCTGTGCCTGCGGGCCTTGGCCGAAGTGCTTAACTGATCGCTCGCCTTTAGATAAGCGCCCCGTTCAATGACGGGGCGTTTTCGTTTTAGCTTTCGCTCATAGCCTTGGTGAACACAGGCTTTAGGCGGTGATAGCTGTGACTGCCGATATAGATAGCCAAGGCCGACAGCAGCCCCCCCAGCAGGGTCGAGGTCAATACATCGACACTCCAATGCATCCCCAGCAACATACGGCTCAGCCCCATCAGCAGTGCCCAGCAGATAAGCAGCGCCGGAAGCCAGAGATTGTTGTGTCTCAGCAGAAAGAAACTGCTGCACATAGTCAGGGTCACGGCAAAAATGGTATGGCCGGAGGGAAAGGAAAACCCAGTTTCTATCTGCCAGTGATGCTGGATCTGTGCCGAGATAGGCATATCCAGCGGTGATACCCCGGGAAGAACCTGCGCCAGCAGTTCCCTGCGGGCGTACTTGTCTATGCTGTAGAACTCCTTGATATCCAGATGCTGCTGGTGGGACAGCCATTCGATATAGGGCCGGGATTCGGCAAATACCAGCTTGAGCTGTTCATTGAGCAGCAAACACAGCACCAAGCCCAGCGAAGTGCAGAACATCATCTTCAGCCAGCTGCCCTTTGGCAGGATAAAAAAGCTGATGGCAAACACCAACAACACAGTGCTTACGCCCCAGGGCGCTGAACCTGACACGGTTAACCAGTACCAAAACTGAGCGGCGGCGCTATCGAGGTTAAGCCAAGGGAAGAGTGGCTCTGACAGGGAAAACAGCGCCAGCGGCAAGCTGAGCAGAAACAGCCAACAAATGGCCAGTGAGGTCAAAGGGACGGCCGCATACTTCATTAATACACCCTTATCGGAACGGACAAACCGCCATTGTGCCAGAGAAAGGAAGTGCAGCAAGTACTATTCAGTGTTTGGTTAAGCTGAGTGTCATGTTGCGCTAAACAGGGGCCGAAGTTGTTTTCTGCTACCTAGGCGTGGTGGCAATGAGGGCAACGATTGATGATACTGATTAAAAACGGCTACAGAGTACCCAGAGTTTCTGATATGGCATTGTCTTGATATAGCCAATGTGACTGAAAGTTGAGTATAAAAAAGCCCCTGCGAGAGGGGCTTTCCAAGAATTCAAATACCAAGTGGATTACTTGATTTTGGCTTCTTTGTAGATAACGTGCTGACGAACTACGGGATCAAACTTTTTGATCTCCATCTTTTCAGGCATGTTACGCTTGTTCTTGTCGGTAGTGTAGAAGTGACCAGTCTTGGCGCTTGAAACCAGCTTGATCTTCTCACGATTTCCTTTAGCTTTAGCCATTTTCTATTACACCTTCTCGCCACGGGCACGAAGTTCAGCAACAACGACTTCGATACCTTTCTTGTCGATAATGCGCATACCCTTGGTAGAAACGCGCAATTGTACGAAACGCTTTTCGTCTTCTAACCAGAAACGGTGGTTCTGCAGGTTAGGTAAAAAACGACGACGAGTTGCGTTTTTTGCGTGCGAACGGTTGTTACCAACCATTGGTCGCTTGCCAGTAACTTGGCATACTCTTGACATGTCAATCTTCTCCAAAAAACAATTTTAACGCTCGAGCATTAATGTGCCTCGTATGGCCGTCGCCCGAGGCACAAAGAGGGCGCATGTTATACAGGATAACTGAGGAAAGATCAAGCGATGGATCAAACTATCCATCCGCGTTCTGCGAAGGAAACTATCTCGCAATCCCCTACAACCATATGATCCAGAAGCGAAACATCTATGGTTGCGAGCGCACATTTCAACCGCTCAGTAATTCGCCTGTCAGCCTGGCTGGGCTCAGCCACGCCGGACGGGTGATTATGGCAAACTATGACCGCCGCGGCCTGTTTTTCCAGCACCAGTCTAACCACCTCTCGCGGATAGACGGATGCAGAGTCCAGGGTGCCATGGAATAATTCCACGAATTGGATTACTCGGTGCTGGCTGTCCAGCAACAGAATCGCAAACACCTCGGTGGCACGGTCTGCTAATTGTCTCATTAAATAGTCGCGAGTCAAATCCGGATTTGTCAAAACCGGCCCTCTTTGCAGCTTTTCCCGAGAAATTCGTCTCGAAAGTTCGGCGGCGGCCTGCAATTGGGTATATTTCACCGGCCCCATTCCCGGAATTCGGGCAACTTGATTCAGTGGTGCCACCAAGAGTTGCCGCAGTGAACCGAATGCCGCGAGCAAATCTCTGGCTAATTCAACCGCACTTTGCCCCGCCAGGCCGTTACGCAGCAAGACCGCCAGTAACTCGGCATCACTCAGGCTCTTGGCTCCCTGCTGCAGCAACTTTTCCCTTGGGCCCTCTCCTGTAGGCCAGTCTCTGATACCCATCCTTGGCTCCCGTCCCTGTGCCCTATACTTTGTTTCAATTATGGTCGAGATTTTTGAAGCTGCATCCTGCCAAGTCGGGGGAGCTTTGTGATATCTTAGCCGCCAATTACCATCAGTTGATTGTTTCTATGAGCCTGAAGCATAAAAAAATCCTCTTGGGGATTGGCGGTGGCATTGCCGCCTACAAGAGTGCCGATCTGGTGCGGCGCCTGCAGGACAGAGGTGCCGAAGTCAGAGTCGTCATGAGCCAGAGCGCCATGGAATTCATTACCCCGCTGACCTTGCAGGCGTTATCCGGCCATCCGGTAGCCTCAGATCTGCTGGATCCTGCGGCCGAGGCTGCCATGGGGCATATCGAATTGGCCCGTTGGGCCGATCTGGTTATCATTGCCCCCGCTACCGCCAACCTGTTGGCCCGCATTCGTGCCGGTATGGCCGATGAACTGATCACCACCACCTGCCTGGCAACGGCGGCTAAGGTGATGCTCTGCCCGGCGATGAACCAACAGATGTACCAAAACGTAGCGACTCAGGAGAACCTCAAGGTGCTGGCCGAGCGCGGTTATGGTATCTGGGGCCCGGATAGCGGCAGCCAAGCCTGTGGTGAAATCGGCCCGGGGCGTATGCTGGAACCCAATGATATCGCTCAGCGAGCCGCCGCTTGCTTTGAGCCACAGCTGTTGGCCGGCCAAAAGCTGCTGCTCACCGCCGGACCGACCCGTGAAGCGATAGATCCTGTGCGTTATATCTCCAACCACAGCTCTGGCAAGATGGGGTTTGCACTGGCCACTGCGGCGGCGCAGATGGGCGCCGAAGTGACTCTGGTCAGCGGCCCGGTTAATTTAGCTACCCCGGCAGGGGTGACCCGAGTCGATGTGCAATCGGCCAAAGAGATGCTCGATGCCGTGATGCAAAGGGTGGAACAGCAAGATATTTTTATTGGCTGCGCCGCAGTGGCAGACTATCGTGTCGCCGATGTCGCCGAAGCCAAGATAAAAAAATCTTCCGAAACCATGACATTGGCACTGGTGCGTAACCCGGATATTCTGGCCACGGTCGCCAGCCATCCTATCCGGCCCTTTACCGTGGGTTTTGCGGCAGAAACCCATGAGGTGGAGACCTATGCGCGTGACAAGCTCAAGCGCAAGAAACTCGATATGATTGCCGCCAACGATGTGTCTGTTCCGGGTCAAGGTTTCAACGCCGACCGGAATGCCCTGAAAGTATTTTCTGCAACAGGTTGTGATGAACTGCCGGCCACCGACAAGTTGAGCCTGGCCAAACAGTTGCTGATCCTGATAGCGAAGCATAAAAACCACTCATGAAAACACCCATAGAACTGAAAATTCTCGACTCGCGTATTGGCAGTGAATTTCCGCTGCCAAGCTATGCGACCCCAGGCAGTGCCGGCATGGATCTACGCGCCATGCTGGACACCAGCATCACCATAGCCCCGGGTGAAACTGTATTGATCCCGACCGGAATTGCGGTTCATGTGGCCGACCCTTCTCTGGCGGCGGTGATTTTGCCCCGCTCGGGTCTGGGCCACAAAAACGGCATAGTACTCGGCAACCTGGTCGGCCTTATCGACTCTGACTATCAGGGCCCGCTGATGGTTTCCTGCTGGAACCGCAGCCAGACACCTTTCACCCTGGAGATAGGTGACCGCTTGGCCCAATTGGTGTTTGTGCCCGTCGTTCAAGCCCAGTTCAAACTGGTGGATGAATTTGACACCTCGGACAGAGGCGAAGGTGGCTTCGGTCACTCAGGCACTCAATAATTCCTGCCACTGACAGAGCGAAACATGGCTGTAAAAGAAAAAATCAATCGTCGTGAACACATACTCCAATCCCTTGCCAGAATGCTGGAAACCAATCCGGGGCAAAGGATTACCACCGCCAAGCTGGCCTCGGAAGTTGGCGTGTCGGAAGCGGCGCTTTATCGCCACTTTCCCAGTAAGGCGCGGATGTTTGAAGGCCTGATTGAGTTTATTGAAGACTCTCTGCTGTCACGCATCAACCTCATCATGGACGAGGAGAAAGACACCATGAAACGCTGCCAACAGGCACTGCAGCTGTTATTGGTGTTTGCCGAGCGCAACCCAGGGATCTCCCGGGTACTGAGCGGTGATGCCCTGCTGGGCGAGAATGAGCGTCTCAGAGAGAGGATCAACCTGTTGTTTGCCAAGTTGGAAACCCATCTAAAGCAGATCCTGCGGGAAAAATCCCTGCGAGAAGGGCAAAAATTCGCCCTGGATGAAGCCATTCTGGCAAACCTGCTGTTGGCCGTGGCCGAAGGCCGTATTGCCCAGTTTGTTCGCAGTGAATTCAAGCTCAAGCCAACGGCTCACTTCGAGGAGCAGTGGCAGTTTATTCAAAGCCAGTTATTGCAGAGCTGAACGCCCTGTTTTTCGGGATCAAGGACGGTAAAAACCGTCCTTTTTTTATGGATTTAGCCTTGTCCAAACCCAAGCATTTAATTAACATTGAAAAAACATAGGTTACTTATAATAAACACAAGGATGTCAAATGAAATTCCAACCTTTGTTGACTGGTATATTATTGCTGGCCCCCACTCTCGCTTTGGCCCAGAGTCATCAAACGCCCACGCCGGCAGAAATTTTCAGCCAGGGGGCGCAATACACCAATGTCAAAATCTCCCCCTCAGGTGACTATCTCAGCGTGATCATGAATCACGAAGGAAAAGATAAGCTACTGATCCTCAATACTGAAGACCTCAGTGCCAAGCACATTGTTTACTTCCCGGGCAACGCCCAAGTGGGCAGTTATACCTGGGTCAACGATGAACGTGTCGTGGTCGCCAAGGAATACCTCAAGGGCTGGGATGATCGCCCGCTCTACTATGGTGAGTTGATGGCGGTGAACGCCGACGGCTCCAAGGTCGCCTATCTGTTCGGTTACAATTCGGGCCAGCAACAAACCGGTTCCCACCTGAAGAAAAACACCGCCATCCAGGCCACTGCCTATGTACTCGATCCCTTGCCGGATGATGACCGCTACATGTTGGTCAACGCCATCCCCTGGAACGGCGGTCGCAGCCTGGATTATGAACAGTTACAGGATGTCTATCGGGTTGATGTCTACCGTGGCACCCGCAAGAAGATCACCCGCTCTCCCATAGGTATGGCCAGCTTCATGACAGATGACGACGGTGAAGTGCGCTTTGTGGCCGGTCAGGACAGAAGCAACAACACCCGTATTTTTTACCGTAACGACGGAGAATGGATTGACACCGACAAGCTGAACATCGGCCTTAAGGACTTTACCCCTATCTCCTTTACCGAAGATCCCAACAGCGTCTATGCCGCCGCGTCTCAGGCCGGTGAGCCCAAAGCCGTGTATCGGGTCAACCTGAAAACCGGTGAAAAGCAGCAGATAGTCAGTGACGCCAGAGTCGAGCCGGACAACTTCTGGATCAACGGCCAGAACAAACAGCTCTATGCGGTGGAGTTTGCCAACGGTTACCCAACCTACGCCTTTGTTGACTCTGAAGATCAACATGCAGTGTATCTGAAGCAGCTGCTGGCCAGCCTGCCGGGGCACCAGGTGCGCATCGTCAGCGAGACCCGTAACGCCGACAAGATGGTCATTCTGGCCTTCAACGACCGCAATCCGGGCGACTACTATCTGTTTGATACCAAAGCGGTCAAACTCAGACACCTGCTGCGTACCATGGAAAGCATAGATCCGGCCAACATGGCCGAAGTGAAACCCATGGATATCAAGGTGCGAGACGGCATGACGATTCAGGCCTACCTGACCTTACCACCCGGTAAAGATCCCAAGCAGTTGCCTCTGGTGGTCAACCCGCACGGCGGCCCACACTATGTCAGGGACAGCTGGGGCTTTGATCCTCAAAACCAGATGCTGGCCAATCAGGGTATTGCCGTACTGCAGGTTAACTTCCGCGGCTCAGGTGGTTATGGTGAAGCCTTCCAGCAAGCGGGCTACCGCAAGTGGGGCAGTGAAATTCAATACGACATCATAGACGCCACCCGCCATTTGATAGATCAAGGCATAGTGGACAAGCAGCGCATCTGTATCGTCGGCGGCAGCTTTGGCGGCTACAGCGCGCTGCAAAGCTCGGTCATGGAGCCGGATCTGTTCAAGTGCGCCATCGGCTTTGCCGGGGTGTACGATCTGGAAATGATGTTTAAAGAAGGTGACGTGCAGGAACGTGACTCGGGTACCAGCTACCTGCGAACTGTGCTTGGCCAGGATCAAGCCGTGCTGCGTGCCATGTCGCCCACTCGCAACGTCGACAAGCTCAAGGCCAACCTGCTGTTGGTACACGGCGGCAATGATGAGCGCGCCCCCATAGAGCAGTTTGAAGCCTTGGAAGATGCGCTCAAGAAGCGTAACTACCCCTACCAGAAAATCATCATGGATGATGAGGGCCACGGTTTCTACGATGAAAGCCACAGAGCCATCTACTATCAGAAAATGCTCAACTTCCTGAAGCAGAATCTGGGCGTTTAAGTTTAACTGCCGTAAACCAAGCCGCTCTCCAGAGAGCGGCTTTTTTCGTGCTATGGGGCTTTTCTGGTATGAATTTACAGCAAATAGCGGTATCCTCCGCTTCCCGCAGATAAATGTGAAAAGCGTCACAGCTTGCGCGGACAGTAACAAACGGAAGGCGCTGGCTTGGCGTCTATCCGCCGGAGGAAAACAATGGCATTGAGTGAAGCAGCTTTGATGGTTCAGACCGCGCTCCTGGAGCGAGGACTCGAGACCCCCATGGTACCCTGTGGCTTGTCGGCCGAGGAGCGCAAGGAAAAAATAGAGGCCCATATGAAGGCCATTTTGACCTTGATGTCGCTGGATCTGAGCGACGACAGCCTGATGGATACGCCGAAACGTATCGCCAAGATGTATGTCGACGAAATTTTCTCCGGCCTCGACTATGCCAACTTCCCCAAGATCACTGTTATCGACAACAAGATGGGCTTCGATGAAATGGTGCGGGTGCAGGACATCAGCCTCACCAGCACCTGTGAGCACCATCTGGTGACCATAGACGGTACGGCCACTGTGGCCTATCTGCCGCGGAAGAAGATCATCGGCCTGTCGAAGATCAACCGCATAGTGCGTTTCTTTGCCCAGCGGCCACAGGTGCAGGAGCGCCTGACCCAGCAAGTACTGGTTGCGTTGCAGACCCTGCTGGAAACCAAAGATGTGGCGGTAAAAATGGATGCGGTGCATTACTGCGTTAAATCCCGCGGTGTGATGGACTCCACCAGCTCCACCACCACTACGGCTCTTGGTGGCGTGTTCAAGTCCAACCCGGCCACCCGCGCCGAGTTTCTGCATCAGGCCAAATAGCCTCTCCGCCATAAAAAACGCTGCCAAGGCAGCGTTTTTTATGGACTGTACAGAAAGTTACTCAAGCTTCTGTAAGAGCTGAGATTCTATCCTGGGTAGCATTAAATACCATACTGTTCACGATAGGCGCTAACGGCGGCCAACTCCTGCTCCATCCCAGGTTTCTCGGCCAAGTAGGCAATCAAATCGGCCAGCTTGATGATGGCCACTATCTGGCAACCAAAGTCGCGCTCCACTTCCTGAATGGCAGACAGTTCGCCCTTGCCCTTCTCCTGACGGTCGAGGGCAATCAATACCCCGGCCAGAGTCGCGCCATTGGCCTGAATGATCTCCATGGACTCGCGAATAGCGGTACCTGCGGTGATCACATCATCCACCAACATCACCTTACCCTTGAGCTCGCTGCCAACCAGGTTGCCGCCTTCGCCGTGGTCTTTCTTCTCTTTGCGGTTAAAGCAGTAAGGAATATCCAGATCATGGTGTTCGGCCAAGGCTACAGCCGTGGTTGTGGCGATGGGGATCCCCTTGTAGGCCGGGCCAAACAGGAGATCGTAATCGATACCGGCATCCACCAACGCAGCAGCATAAAAACGGCCCAGGCGGGCCAGATCCCGGCCAGTGTTAAACAGACCGGCATTGAAGAAGTATGGGCTCTTGCGGCCGGACTTCAGGGTAAACTCACCGAATCTCAACACCTGACGCTCAAGGGCAAATTCAATAAACTCGCGCTGATAGGCTTTCACGATCTCTCCTCTTGTGATTATGGGTAAGCCCTTAAGGCTCACGGGTACGAACAAGTACTCTCTGGAGTACGAAAAAAAGGACCCTCATGGGGTCCTTAAAAAAACTTAACTCAATGCAGCCTTCTGCACATCGATAATCTCACGAATGCCATGCTTGGCCAGCTCCAGCAGACTCAGCAACTCTTCATGGCTGAACGGCTCGCCTTCAGCGGTGCCCTGGATCTCGATGATCTTGCCGGTTTCTGTCATCACCACGTTCATATCGGTTTCGGCGGCGCTGTCTTCGATATATTCCAGGTCACAGATAGGCTCACCTTCAAAAATCCCCACGCTCACGGCGGCGATCAGGAATTTGAGCGGATTAGCCTTGAGAATCCCCTTGGCACGAGCCCAATTAAGCGCATCCACCAGAGCCACACAGGCACCTGTGATGGCCGCAGTGCGGGTACCGCCGTCGGCCTGAATCACATCACAGTCGATCACTATGGTGTTTTCACCCAGCAGCTTCATATCCACAGCAGCGCGCAAAGCACGGCCGATGAGGCGCTGAATTTCCTGGGTACGACCAGACTGCTTGCCCCGGGCCGCTTCGCGATCCATACGGCTATGGGTAGAACGGGGCAACATGCCATATTCTGCCGTCACCCAACCTTGGCCCTGGCCTTTGAGAAATCTCGGCACCCCTTCGGTAAAACTGGCGGTACAGAGTACTTTGGTATCGCCGAACTCGACTAGCACAGAACCTTCCGCATGGGCGGTAAACTGGCGAGTGATTGAAATGGGGCGGGTTTGAGCCGGAGTTCTGTTGCTGGGACGCATAGTGAATTCCTGTATTTTGTCGTCTGGACTGAATTGGCTGCATATTATAGGGCCTTGCGGCGCTTGACGCCATGGCGGATCCGTATCGAACCGACAAAGTGTATACACTTCACTTTAACCCCGGGGGCAAGCTGTCTATAATCCTCTGCTACACCCGTCTTCAAGCAACTGGAATATCTGATGATCCACAGCATGACCGCCTACGCCCGTATCGAGCATAAAGCCGACTGGGGCACAGCCTCCTGGGAAATCCGCTCAGTCAACCAGAGATATCTGGAAACCTATCTGCGCCTGCCGGAACAGTTCCGCAGCCTGGAGCCTGTGCTGCGAGACAGACTGCGCAAGCGTCTCAATCGCGGTAAGGTAGAGGTCAATTTGCGCTACGAGCTGAGCGATCAACAAGGTACCCAGCTGAATATGAACCAGGACTTGGCACTGCAACTGCTGCAGGCCGCCAATTGGGTAAAACAGCAAGCCGGCCAGGGTGAGCTCAATCCAGTGGATATTCTGCGCTGGCCTGGGGTCATGTCCTCATCCGAGCAAGACATGGATGCCATTGCCGCCGAACTGCTCAAAGCCTTCGACGGCGCCGTCGATCAGTTTATCGAAGCCCGCGGCCGTGAAGGCAGCGCCATCAAAGAGATGCT
The DNA here is from genome assembly GCF_047314525.1 of Shewanella sp. BJSY2023SW007. Taxonomy (NCBI): domain Bacteria; kingdom Pseudomonadati; phylum Pseudomonadota; class Gammaproteobacteria; order Alteromonadales; family Shewanellaceae; genus Shewanella; species Shewanella sp. BJSY2023SW007. Next base: position 92,460 of record NZ_JBKORL010000006.1, read on the forward strand.
GCTGACCCGCCTGGATGCCGTTGAAGCCCAGATCGCCATAGTCCGCGAGCACATGCCCAAGGTCATGGAATGGCAAAGGGAAAAACTCAGCAACCGCCTGGCCGAAATCCAGGGCGAACTGGACCCGGCCAGATTGGAACAGGAAATGGTATTGCTGGCCCAAAAACAGGACGTGGCCGAAGAGATGGATCGCCTCGAAGCCCACGTGGCCGAAGCTCGTCGGATCCTCAACAAGGGTGGCAGCGAAGGCCGCAGACTGGACTTCATGATGCAAGAGTTCAACCGTGAATCCAACACCCTGGCCTCCAAGTCAATCAGCAGCGAAATCACCGCCGCCGCAGTCGAGCTTAAAGTGCTGATTGAGCAGATGAGAGAGCAAATTCAAAACGTCGAGTAACTTTTAATAGTGGTCAAAGATATACATAAAAACATTAAAAATCATTAAATTATTAAAAATTGACACTCATAACATCCATTGCTGGCCTACTAAGTTTGGGTAGCTATGGGTAGTAGATTGGGGAGTATTTTCTCGCTATAGTTTGTTTAGCGAGATTGTACTCCCCGATTTTTTGAGGTCGAGAAATGGGCATTTTGCATGACAAAACCGTTAAAAAACTGATCAAGGAAAAATCATCCATCCGACACTCCGATGGCGATGGACTGTATTTGATGACTCCCAAACGCGGGGATGCCTACTGGATGCTGCGCTACACCACACCAGCAACTAAGCTTCGGCGCGAGTACACTATCGGTAAAGTTGATGACTGGTCACTGGCCGATGCTCGTGATGAGGCCGCCAAGCTGAGGTTAGCGATCAAACGTGAAGGAGTTGATCCCGTCCAAGAACGCAAGAAAGTTAATCAGAATCCCTTTAAAACACTGAATGATTTGTATGCTGACTATCATCAGCTCCGCCAGCGATAAATTGCTACCCACGAAAAAGAAAAGAGCCTTTACGAACGAGAGGTGGCTTGGCGTATCGGTAAAGTCGAGCTGGATAAAATAAGACCACTCGACATCAGTGAAATCCTACGGGATATCGCTAATGGTTATGGTGATAAACCACCAAGACCAACCATATCTAACGACGTAATGCGTATGCTCAAGCGCATTTTTGATCATGGCATCAAGCTCGATGTTACTCGGTTCAACCCTGCAAGCCCTTTTCGACCCAAAGATGCAGGTGGGGAGGAACAAGCTGCAAACGACCCTATGACCGAAACCGAAGTCGTTGAGTTCTTTACCAAGCTCAGAGCGATCCCTGCGCAATTCAGTCGAGAGAACTATTTGGCTTGTGCTTTGTTGATTGCGACTTGTACTCGGAAAATGGAGTTATTGGCCGCACCATGGCATGAGTTTGATTTGCCAAATCGAGTGTGGCATCTGCCGAAAAAACGCACCAAGAAACGTCGCGCAATCGACATTCCTCTCAGTGATGCAGCCCTGTTGTGGTTGGAAGAGCTGAAGATCCGCAGTTGTGGTAGCGAATGGGTATTCCCAGCCAGACGAATAAGCAAAAAGGCACGTACCCCACATGTCTGCGAGAATACCTTAAACCATGCACTGAAGAAGTTGTTTGAACAGAACTTTTTCTCGTTTGAAAAGCGCCGGGTGCATGACCTAAGAGGCACTGCCAGAACCCGAATGGGTAAGATGAATATTCCTGACAATATAGCTCAACGATGCCTTAACCAAATTCCAGGTAACCGAACTGATGGTATCTATAACAAAGATGCTTATTTTGAGGAGCGTAAAGTCGCTCACAACATGCTTGGTGAGTGGTTGGCTCCAATTGTTAATGGCGATGGGGAAAATAAGATTGTCAATTTTGACACGGTTTTTAAATCACAATTTTCACGGCAATAATTGACGTGAAATTACAAACTTACAAACCCAAAATTCAAATTAGTTTGAAAAGTCTGAAAATCACGTCGATAATCAACGTGTATTTTCTTTTTTATAAACCAAAATGGGATCAGTTATGCTGAACACTGAAGCCAGACAGCAACTACAGAAACTGCTGCCGTTGGATATGATCGCCACCAAATCATGGCTGGAGACGCAAGGACTCAACCTGCATTTTCTGGACAATGCAGTCCGGAGCCAAACGCTGCTCCCTGTCGCAGTCGGTGTTTACACTAGGCAAGAAGCGAGGCTGTCCTGGAAAGGAATCGTTGCCTCGTTGCAACGCATGGCCGATGTCCCTGTCCATGTTGGAGGTCTGACAGCGTTAGAGCTGGAAGGACTTGGCCATTACCTGTCCAAAGGAAACAAACCTAGGGTTCACCTCTATTCTGCTGAGATACTGCCTAGATGGCTGGCAAGAATCGATGCACCAGCACAATTTGAGTGGCATGGCACTCGTCGCCTATGGCCAGAGACGCTAATGCACGACAACCAGTACCTGAGGCAAGATAGCTGGCAGGCATCTCTTCCTTCATTACATTATTCCTGTCCAGAGAAAGCCATTTTGGAGCTTTTAGCTATAGTGCCCAATACCATCAGCTTTGAACACGCTGACCAACTTATGCAAGGATTACACAACCTATCGCCTCGTAAGCTGAATTCCTTGCTGAAAGCCTGTAGCAGTATCAAAGCAAAGCGACTCTTTCTCTGGCTGGCAGGAAGACATCAACACGCTTGGCTTAAATACCTCACACCAGAACAGTATGCCCTGGGCACTGGTAAACGACTGATCGCTAAAGGTGGCAAACTAGAGCCAACCTGGCAAATAACAGTGCCTAAGGATATGTGAAAACATGAATAGACAAAGCCACTACTACCGACAAGTGCAGCTACTACTCAGGATTATTCCTTTTGTTGCGCAGCACGACTGTTTCGCTCTCAAAGGTGGAACCGCTATCAATTTGTTCGTTCGTGACTTTCCTCGACTTTCGGTTGATATCGACTTAGTTTTTCTGCCCATGATGGAACGGAATGAAGCCCTGCAGACCATCAAGAGCACCCTAGATACCCTGGCCTCCACGATAACGGCTAACATCGACAATACTCGTGTTGTCCGCTCCTTCCTGGATAAATCAGATGCTCTGCGTTTATTGGTGGAGCGAGATAACGTTCAAATCAAAATTGAACTCTCCCCTGTACTACGCGGTACGGTTTACGACCCCCAAGTCATGCCAGTAAGTGGGGCTGTTGAAGATGAGTTTGGTTTTGCAGAAATGCCACTGGTGAGTTTTGCCGATTTATACGCGGGGAAAATCTGTGCAGCACTGGATCGTCAACACCCGAGGGATCTTTTCGACGTCAAGCAACTACTTGATAACGAGGGACTCACCGATGAGCTTCGCAAAGCCTTATTGGTTTATATTATTAGCCACCCACGTCCTATTGCCGAACTACTTAGACCAAACTTCAAGGACATTTCAGGTGTTTATGAAGGAGAGTTTCGGAATATGGCCGATCAAGACATTCCTCAAGCGGAACTCGAAGCAACTCGCGAGCAACTGGTGAGGCTCATAAACTCATCTTTAACGCCTCAAGAGCGATCATTTTTACTGTCTTTCAAAAATCGCTCCCCCGACTGGTCTCTTTTGGAGCTTTCAGGAATCGACCAGTTACCTGCTGTTCGTTGGAAAATGCAAAACCTGGTCAAAATGAACCCAGAGAAACATTCCGAAGCTTACCATCGGCTTCAACAAATATTGACGATATAAAAGCCCCACCCTACACGCAATGTAGATCAGATAAGGATCGGTTGACCGATCCTTCTGATGAGAGACAATCGGAAACCTGTTTGTAGGTTTCCGATTTTTTATGTCTATTC